>JADLHG010000061.1 GCA_020848905.1 Deltaproteobacteria bacterium | reverse complement strand
GGCGCGACCTACGTCGGAGCCGGAGAAAACATCGCCCTCGGCCAGCCCACCCCCGCGCAGGTGATGAAGTCGTGGATGACGAGCCCCGGACACCGCGCGAACATCCTCGGCCCGTTCACGCACCTCGGTACGGGATACGTGCCGTGCGGCACCGGCGCGTTCGCGAAGCCGTACTGGACGCAGGACTTCCTCAAGAAGAAATGAGGGCCCCCTGACCGGACCCGTCAGGACCGACGGCGCGGGGCCTTCTTGGCCGCCGTGCGCGAGCCCTTCTTGGCGGCGGTGCGCGAGGCCTTGGCCGGCTTCGCGGGGGCCTTCTTGGCGGCGGTGCGCGAAACCTTGGCCTGCTTCGCGGGGGCCTTCTTCTTCGCCGGACGGGCAGCGTTCGCGGACTTCACGGACTTCTCGTTCGGCGTTCTGGCCGGCTGCGGCGGCTTCGCCGGGGGGCGCTTGCTTCCGGGCCTGGCCCTCGCCTTCACCGGGCTTTCCGACGACCGCGTCGCCACCTCGGCAGGTGGCGCGGCGGCGAGCGACGGCGGGGCGGAGGACGGCTCGGCGGCCGGCTGTACGCCAGACAGCGCCAGCGGCGGCCACGGGATCACCACCTGCGGCGCAGGCACCGCTGGCGACGCGGCGACGGCTTGCGCCTCGGGTGCCAGGAGCGCCCGCACCTGCTCCGGCGCGGCTTCGGCCGGGGTGAGCGGCGGCCCACCCTCGAGCTCACGCACCCGCCGCCGCAGGTCCCGCACCTCGAGGTCGAGCGCCTTGGCGTTCGCGCGCACGGTCTCCACGGCGAGCTTGGCCTCCATCTGCTCCTTGCGAGCCGCGTCGATTTTCTGATTGGCCCGGATGAGGTCCTCGCGCAGCTGCTGGTTGTGCGCGCGCAGATCCGTGGTGTCCTTCTGCGCGACGGCCAGCTTTCCCATCAGCTCCAGCTTGCCGTGCTCGAGCGCGTGGAGCTGTTCTCTCTCCGGCTGCGCCGTCTGCCGCGAAACCGCGGCCGACCACTCGTCGAGCGCGCGAAGCAGCGCCCCCCCGGTGGCGAGGCGCACGTCCGGCTGGGTAGCCGACAGGAGTTCGAGGAGCTCGTTCAGCACCGGGCGAAGGCCCGCTACGATGAGGACTCGGGCGTCGTGTAGCTGCTGGGTCATGGTGTGCGTCGGGCCGTGCGATCAGACGTTGAAGCGAATGGTGATGATGTCGCCATCCTTCACCTCGTAGTCCTTCCCTTCGACGCGGAGCTGCCCCACGGCGCGGCACTTGGCCTCGCTGCCGTGCTGCAGAAAGACGTCGTAGTCGATGACCTCCGCCCGGATGAATCCCTTCTCGAGGTCGCTGTGGATGGCCCGGGCCGCGCGCCGCGCCTTCGTCTCGCGCGGGATGGGCCACGCGCGCACCTCATCGGGCCCCACGGTGAAGAAGCAGATCTGCTTGAGAAGGTGCAGACTCGCCTGGACGAAGCGCTGCGAGACGGGCGCCGACAGCCCGTAGGCCGCCAGGAACTCCTGCTGCGCCGCCGCATCCAGGGCCGCGATCTCGAGCTCCAGCGGAGCGCAGAGCCAGAGCACCTCGCTGCCCACCGCCCTCGCCGCCTCGTGCACCGCGGCGGGCGGTCCGTCGCCGAGGAGCTCCTCGGTGACGTTGACCACCGTCAAGACCGGCCGTTGACTGACGAGCCCCGTGTCGTCCAGCAGGTCGAGCGCCTGTTCGTCCCAGCCGTGGAGGCGCAGCGGCGTCTCCTGCTCGAGGAGCTTGGCCGCCATGGCCAGCGCGTCCTCTTCGCCCGGCCGTGCGCCTCCGCCCTTGGCGATGCGCGCCCGCCGCTTCTCCACCCGCTCCATGTCGTTCAGCACGAGCTCCGTCGAGAGGGCCTGGATCTCCTGCGGCACGAACTCCGCCACCGGCTCTCCGGTGTAGGCTCCGACGACGTGCGCGTAGGCCTTGAGGTCGCGCAGCTCGCGCACCCCCGCCGCGTCCACCGGACCCGACGCGTGCGCCTGCGGCAAAGCGAGCGTGAACTCGGCGTAGACCGTCTTCTTCGGCTTGCAGAGCTCCGTCAGCCGATCCACCCGCGGGTCGGCCACGCGGGCGATACCGAGGCGCGCCTTGCCGGGCGTACGGGGCGCCCCGCCCTGCCCGGTCAGGGCATCGAACAGCGTGTTCCGGCCAGCGCTGACACGGCCGATGATTCCTACCTTCATGATCGCCTCACTCGACGTGGCAGCGGTCTAGCCCATCCCACCCGCCATGTCCAGCAGGCCGCGCGGGGAGGGAAGACCTTGGCCCGCGAGCGCGGCGTCGTCGAGCACCGTCGGGCGTCGTCGCACAGCGCTATCGCGGCGCGTTCTCCTTCTCGCGCAGCGCCAGCAGACAGCGCGCGAGCTGCAGCTCGATGGCCTGCGCGCACACCGAGGAGCGCCCCGCGCCCGCCGCACGCCGCGCCTCTCGTGCGAGCCGCAGCGCGAGCGTGCGGTAATTCTGCGCGAGCTTGGTCCGGCTCAACCCGAGCAGCGCCTCGGCTCGCAGCGCCGGACCCGACGCGAGGGCCTGATAGCCCGCCGCCGCCGCCGGAAGCCGCCCGAGCTGGTAGTGGACCCCCGCCAGCCAGAGCCGCACGACGGGGTGGTGCCGCACCGTCGGCGGCAGTGCGACCAGGAGTCGCTCCATCTCGCCGTACGCCCGCGCTGCGCGAAGTTCGAGCAAGTGCCGTCGCGCCGCACGTCCTTCGTCGGTCGCGTCGAACGCCTTGGGCAGAGCGGGCAGCTCCGGCAGGTCCGGGGTCTCCCGATCGGCAGCACGCGGCTCCGCCTCCGTCGGCGCCACGGTACGAGCCGACGCGTCGGGTGGCATTCCACCTCCCGTGTCGGGCAAGCGAAGATCCGGGGGCGGAAGCGGCGAGACCACCGGCGCTGGACGCGTACTGACCTCCGCGATCGCGTCGCCGCTCGACGCGACGAGGGGCACGGGGACCCGCGGTCGCCACGGTTCGGCACGCAGATGCATGTACAGCTTGATCCCTCCCACGGCGAGCGAGAGCGTCAGCGCTGCGCCGACACCCACCGCGATCGCGCTGCGGAGCCACGCGTGCCCGTCGGGCGGGGCGAGGCCCGCGTCCCGGCTACCTACCCCGCCCGCGGATGCAGCCGGTCCCGTGCGCTGCACCGGGCGGCGGGGGATCGCGACAGCGCCCTCGGAGAGCTCGTCGCTCCGGTCCGGCACCGGGAAGCTCCGGAGCTCCATCAACGGCGCCGGCGGCGGCCCGGCATCGACGAAGGCCTCGGTGGGCAGCGGCGGCGGCAAGGACTCCGCGCGCACGATCGGTCGGCCGGGACGCGTGGGCCAGGTCGGGTCGGGCTCCGTCGGGCGACTCGGTTCCTCGTCGGCCTCCGCGACGCCGTCGAAGGTCGGCTCCGTCGGCTCGTACCACTCGTGCGCCAGCGCCGAGATCCGGTCGTCGAGCGCCATCACGGGCGTCGGCTGGTCGATGAAGAGGTCGTCGGCAGGCGCTCCCGAACCCGGCGCCGTGTCGCGCTCGGCCAGCACCACCAGCGACTCGGGCCGCGCGGAGCTCTCGATGTGCCCGCGATAGCGGTCGCGCTCGCCCGAGTCGAGCTCCACGCGTCGAGTCTCTTCGCGATCCGTGGGACTGCCAGGCATGGAAGACACCGGTCGACTCGCCTGCCCCGAGTCTTCCACGGATCGGCCCGACTGAAAGCTACGAAGTGCGTGCCAGAGCGGCGTCGCGCGCGCGAGAGAAGCTGGCCGGACCCTTAGGCGCTCGCCAAGGGCTCAGCGCCTGGCGCGGAGGCGCTGGGCGATCGGCTGCACCACCGCGCGATGCACGGCGCGCGCGCCGGCCTTGAGCTCGGGCCCGAGGAGGTAGAGCCCCATCAGGGCCGCATCTGGCGCCTCGCACCCCTGGAAGTGCATGAAGACCGCATGACCCAGGTTCGCGCCCGCCGCGGCATAGCGCACGGGACGCGGCACGACGTCGCGTGCCAGGGAGGCCGCGGCGCCCATCAGCGTGAAGGGCACCGTGGCCGCGCGGGAGAGCCGCTCCGTATGCGGCAACGTCTGATTGAGAACGTCGGCCACGATGAAGCCCGTGGAGATGAGGTGCCAGCCGGTCGCGAGAGAGCGAACCACCTTGTCCCCGAGACGCGCGCGGGAGAAGGACGACGCGACGCGACCGAGCCAGCCGCGCTGCTCCTCGGCCGCCGCGGCCGGTACCGAAACCCCGACTACCAGTACCAGCGCCATCCCCGCGTAGGTTCGTCTGAGTAGCGTCATTCGGGAGCACCTCCGACTGCCGTGAGGCCATTGCACGCCCAGTGCCACTGCCGGCGAGCCCAAGTCCGTGGAATTTCTGGGCAGCCGTGGGACACCGCTGGATCCTTCCGCCACACCACGAAGCGGCAGGTGGTCACACGGCGCGTCACGGGGGGAGGCAGCGCGGGCGAGGAGTCGCGGTGGCTGGCCCGCGAGCGCTCTAGGGCCGGTTGGCCGCGAGGAGCCCGTCGATCTCCCGGTCGGAGATCGCCAGACCGTCGCGCTGCGCGGCGCGCATGATGCGGCGGGCCGCCGCCTCGTCGAGAATGGAGAGGCCGAAGAGGCGCGCCGCCGCCACGGCGTAGTTCTCTACCAGGTGGAGCCCGCTCACGCGCGAGGCGTCGATGGTCTTCACGCGGTGGATGAACGCCGCAGCCACGCGGGTCGGATAGGCGGCGCGGATCGCCTGATACACCTCGGCGTCGCGCGCGCTCGAGTCGCCGAAGAGCACGAAACGCTGCCCCGGCTGGGCCTCGAAGATTTTCGTGACATCCTTGATTTTCTCTTTTTCCACGATCCACGGCATCGTGGATATCCCCGTCTCGATCGCCCCGGCCGGTAGCCCGTTCGCCGCGAGCCAGGGCGGGATCTCCACCACGCGCTCGGGACTGCGCGCGGTGACGTAGTACATGTCGCCCGGCCTTCCGCCACCGCCGAGCTCGAGCTCGGTGTAGAGCGCGGCCACCCCCGGATACGAGGCGGGAAGCGCGGCATTCCGGCCGTGCGGCGGGAGGATCGTGTCGTCGATGTCCGAGACGATGCCGAACTCCGCCGCTCCGTTCGGCGCGGCGAGTGCGCTGACGGTCAGCTTCCCGACCAGCAAGCGCTCGTCGAGGTTCGAAAGCTTCAGCGTCCAGCTCCGCTCCGAGTCGTCACCCTGGCAGCGCACGGCGGGGGCGGACGATTCGTCGCTGCCGCAGCGGAAGGCGCCGGCGTAGGCCTCCAGCTTGGCGACCACGTCGTCGGTCTGCGTCAGGCGCGCGGAGAGCCCCTTGGCCCGGACTCGGTAGCGCCGCGTCTTGCCGGCGCTGAGCCGGACGGAGACCTCGCGCAGCACGGTGTCGGCTTTGCCGCCGAGGACGCCGAGCTCCTCGAGCGCTTCCTCTTCGGAGGGCGCGCCGCAACCGAGGACTCCAAGGAGCAGGACCAAACAGCACCAAGGACGGCATCGCAGCACGGGGCACGACTCCTGGTCAGGGGCTTACGGCCCGGCCCTCGTGCAATGCGCGATCCACGGCGCGGTCGGGGCCCGGCGCACCGAACCTACTGCGAGCCCAGCGGAAAAGTCCATGGGCGCGGAGCCACCGGCGTCCGGCTGCGCCAGCTCGGTCACCGAAGATCGGTGGCACGGGCCGCGATCCATCCCCCCGGCCGCGCTTCACGGTGCGACCTCGTGTGAGCACCGCACAGGGAACCCGCCGGCCAGACAACTTCGCCCGCCACCCGCCGCGCTCCCCCGGTCGCGCATGGTAAGCGAGGAATCTCAGCACCTTGCCCGCGAGGGCGCCCCGGCACATCTCCTGCTATAGCGGCGAACCGCCACGCGTCCCGCACGCGAGCCACAGGAGCCAGCATGTTCACGCACCGTCGCAGGGCCGTTCTCCTAGCCATCTTTGTTTCGACCGTCTCCGGCCCGGCGCAGGCCAAGGATGTCACCGACCAGGACCGGCAGGACCTTCCCGACGCGAGCCAGCGAGCCCTCCGTCAGGCCACCGCCTTGCAGCGCCTGCTCGAGGGCGACGGCGCCGCGCTTCCCGCCTGGTTCCGTCTCGCTCCCACGCGCTTTCGCGAGACGGCCAAGGTCGAGCGCGCGAAGCTCGGCCAGGTCGAGAGCGACCGGTGGTTGTCGGAGACCCGCTTCAGCGGCGCGTTCGACGCCGCGGGGAACGCTCTGCGCCACCTCACCGTGCAGTCCAGCCCCACTCCCGGCAGGTACGACCTCCTCCTGTCGGCCTCTCGCGCGCACCACGCCGACAATGGCGAGCTGAAGAGCTGGACCCACGAGCTCCAGCAGGAGCTGAAGGCCGACGTCGTACGCGTGGGCCACACGCGCCGCGTCCAAAGCTTCAACGTCGAGGAGATCGCGCCGATCACCGAGGGCGAGTTCAAGGGGATGGTGGTGATCCGCCGCGGGACCGCCTACTCCATCGGCAACGTGATTCCGGGCGCGTGGGTCACCGAGCTCACGGAGGAGCCCTGGAACCCGCGCTCGGGCGGCCCCGTCGACGCGGGTCGGGACGTCGCGTACCAGCTCCGCAAGTTGGCCCTGCCGGCCTCCTTCACCGGAGCCGCGGCCGACCAGATCCGCGCGGCCATCGGCGCGGCGGCCGAGCAGCTCGAGCAAGAGAACGAGCGCAAGACGGCCCAGAAGGTGACCTACGCCCTGCACCTGCCCGGCGCCCGGCCGCGCCTGCTCGCGAACTTCGCCGAGTACCGCCAGTACCTCTTCCTCTCGCAGGGGAAGGTGGACATCGGCCACGGCGCGGCGATCACCATCCCCTTCCTCGAGAGCATCGGCAAGGAGGTGCGGCTCATCACGCAGGGCTGGAACGCCGGCAAGGTGGAGATCGCAGACCGCCCGGTCGCAAAGTACGACTTCGCGCCGGGTTCGCCGACCTACGGCGGGGTCAAGGAGTACGGCTTCAGCCCCGAGCGCTTCACCGGCCCGACGGCCTCGAAGGTCGCCGCCCCCCGACGCACGCGCCCCACCTCCACGCGCCGGCAGTAGCCCGCTCCCCGGCGCCACGCACCGCCCTCGCCCCGCCACGCACCGCCACCCCCAGACGCACGAAGAGCGCGACCGACACGGCCGCGCTCTCCGTAGAGCCCCTCGCGGAGCCCGTCGTCACGTCCTCGGACGGACTAGAAGTCCATGTCCTCGTCCATGCCGCCGCCCATGCCGCCGCCGCCGTGCGCGTGCCCGCCCGCGGCCTTCTCGGCCTTCTTGGGCTTCTCCGCCACGAGCGCCTCGGTGGTCAGCATCAGACCGGAGACGCTCGCCGCGTTCGTCAGCGCCGTGCGCACGACCTTGGTGGGGTCGATCACGCCCGCCTTCACCAGGTCCTCGTACTGCTCGGTGGCCGCGTTGAACCCGTAGGCGTTCTTCCCGCCACGGACCTGATCCACCACGATCGAGCCCTCCTGGCCCGCGTTGGCGGAGATCTGGCGCAGCGGCTCCTCGAGCGAGCGCATGAGGATCTTCACGCCGGTGTTCTGATCCTCGTTCGGCATCTTCATCGCCTCGAGCGCGGCCTGGCAGCGGAGCAGCGCCACGCCACCGCCGGGGACGATCCCCTCTTCCACGGCCGCCCGCGTCGCGTGCATCGCATCCTCGACGCGCGCCTTCTTCTCCTTCATCTCGGTCTCGGTCGCGGCACCAACCTTGATCACCGCCACGCCGCCGACCAGCTTGGCCAGCCGCTCCTGCAGCTTCTCGCGGTCGTAGTCCGAGCTGGTCTCCTCGACCTGCCGCCGGATCTGATCGCAGCGCGCCTGGATGTCCTTCTTGCTCCCCGCTCCGTCCACGATCGTGGAGTTGTCCTTGTCGATCGTGACGCGCTTGGCGCGACCCAGGTCCTTGAGGGTCAGGCTCTCGAGCTTGATCCCCAGGTCCTCCGTCACGGCCTGGCCGCCGGTCAGGATCGCCAGGTCCTTCAGCATCTCCTTGCGGCGGTCGCCGAAGCCCGGGGCCTTGACGGCGCAGGTGTTGAGCGTGCCGCGCAGCTTGTTCACGACCAGCGTGGCCAGCGCCTCGCCCTCGATGTCCTCGGCCACGATGAGCAGCGGACGGCCGCTCTTCGCCACCTGCTCGAGCAACGGGAGCAGGTCCTTCATGTTGGCGATCTTCTTCTCGTGGATCAGGATGTAGCAGTCCTCGAGCACCGCCTCCATGCGCTCCGCGTCCGTCACGAAGTACGGCGAGAGGTAGCCGCGGTCGAACTGCATCCCCTCCACCACCTCGAGCGTCGTCTCCATCGACTTCGCTTCCTCGACGGTGATGACGCCTTCCTTGCCCACCTTCTCCATCGCCTCGGCGATCAGGTCGCCGATCACGCGGTCGCCGTTGGCGGAGATGGCGCCCACCTGCGCGATGTCGGCCTTCCCCTTGGTCGGCTTGGACATGGCCTTCAGGTCGGCGATGACCTTCTCGACCGCGGCGTCGATCCCGCGCTTGAGGTCCATCGGGTTCGCGCCGGAGGTGACCTGCTTCAGCCCCTCGCGGAAGATCGCCTGGGCCAGCACCGTCGCCGTCGTGGTGCCGTCGCCGGCCACGTCCGAGGTCTTGGAGGCCACCTCCTTGACCATCTGCGCGCCCATGTTCATGAGCTTGTCTTCCAGCTCCACTTCCTTCGCGACCGTCACGCCATCCTTGGTGACCGTCGGGGCGCCCCAGCTCTTCTCGAGCACCACGTTGCGGCCGCGGGGCCCGAGGGTGACCTTCACCGCGTTGGCGAGGATGTTGACGCCCTGAAGCATCTGGGCGCGCGCCTTGTCATGGAAAACGATCTGCTTGGCAGCCATGGGATGTCTCCTGGTCTGAGGGGTCCGGGTTAGGCCAGCACGGCGAGAATCTCTTCCTCGCGCAGGATGAGGTGCTCCTCGCCCTCGAGCTTCACTTCCGTCCCCGAGTACTTGCCGAAGAGGACGCGGTCGCCCACCTTGACCTCGAGCGCCTTGGCCTTGCCGCTCTCGAGCACCTTGCCGTTACCCACGGCCACCACCTTGCCCTCGATGGGCTTCTCCTTGGCGGTGTCGGGGATGATGATGCCACCCTTGGTGGTCTCCTGCTCGGCGAGGCGCCTGATCAACACACGGTCGTGAAGGGGACGGATCTTCATGGGTCTGCTCTCCTCTCGATCTGATCTGTGGGTAATAGCTGCAACCGTCGCGGGGGACGGCATTCGAACCGATCTCTCAGGTCGGCCGGGAAAATAAGCACGGCCGGAAACAAGTCAAGGGCGGGGCTTGCCGATTCCGGCCTGGCCCCCCGCCACGGCCAAAATACGCGTTCTATTTTATGGATTTGTCGAACTCGACCTGCTTCGCGGGCAGCCGCGCCAAGGTCTCGCGATAGACCTTCTTGCGCTGGGCGTCCACCTTGGCCTTCACGACCTTCTCGCTGATGGCCTTGCTCATGAGGGCCGCGATGTACTTGCCTTGGAAGGCCCCCAGGCTCTCCTCCACCTGCCGCAGGTTGAGCTCGTCGTACTGCTCGCGGGTCATCCAGATCTTCACCAGGACGCTGTCCTTGTGCTTGCCGATGAAGGTCACGCGCTTCAGCTCCTCGATCTTGTCGAACAGCGTGCGCATATAGAAGGAGAGCTCCGTGGTGGCCTTGGTGAAGGAGACCTTCTCCACGTACTGGCCCGTCCCGTCCTCGTTGATGAAGGGCACGGTCGCCTCGACGGACAGCGCGGTGGGGTCGGCCAGGAGCTGGGGCTGCAGGCTCCCCGTGTACTGCGGCTGCTTGCCGAGCGCGGCCTTGGCCCACTTCAGCAGGGGCGGCTTCTGGCGATTCGTGAAGACGGGCTTGCCCTCGCGCCCGGTGCGCTTGATCTGCGCCAGGAAGTCGGCCCCGCCGGCCTGCGCCTTCGCGTCGCTGTCGTAGAAGCGCAGGTCGATCTCGTCGGCGGAGCCGTTCTTGAAGCCCTGCCGTTCGCCGGCCTGGCGCAGGTAGTAGCGCGCCAGGCGTTCGAGGTCGTCCTTGTCGATGTTGGGGTCCACGGCCGAGGCCACGCTGATCGTCCCCCCCGTGGGGAGGTTCTTGTTCACGTCGGTGACGATCTTGACCTTCACCCCGGCGATCGGCTCCAGGTCCTTGAAGTAGAGCTGGTCCTTGGTCTTCTCCTCGCAGCCGAGGGCTGCGATGGCCAGGGTCACCAGGACGGCGTGCCACCGTCGATGCGAATGAGACATCACTCTCCCTCTCCCGTCGCGTACGCGGCGGGTTCTATCACGGCGGGGAGCGGCGGGCTATCGAATGATCGGCGGGGACGGGAGGGCCTGGCGTTAGAGGTCCCCGGTCAGCGCGCGCCGATGATCGGCGGTGCGGCGCAGGAGCCGGCGGCGCTCGAGCAGCTTGAGCACGGCGCGCTCGACGGCGTCGAAGACCCAGTGCGTGGCGATCACGACCCGACCATCGGTCTCGCGACGGCCGTCGCGGCGGCGGTCGACTCGGAGGCGGGCAAGGGGCGTCGTGGACATGGAGCGACTCCTCGGCTGCGTACGAGACGATTGTCGACGGCCTCGACGGCGGCGGCAACTTCCCCTCGGATCGTCGCCCCCAATTGCACGCCCCTTGGTGCGGAATCCGTGCGGGCCGGACCGGATACCGGACGCGCGCCCGCTCCCCAGGCGGGCTGGCCGCGAAATCTCACGCGTCTTGGCAGCCGGGCGAGGCGGCGCGAGAGCTGCATTCCCCAGGACCAACGAAATGGAGGTGCCGCATGGCGAGCATGAACAAGGTCATTCTGGTGGGCCACCTGGGCGCGGATCCGGAGCTGCGCTACCTCGACGGAGGGCGCGCGGTCTGCCGCCTGTCTCTGGCCACGAACCGCGTGTGGACCGACGCGCAGGGGCAGAAGCAGGAGGAGACGGACTGGCACCGCGTGACGGTGTGGGGCAAGTCCGGCGAACGCTGCGGCGAGTACCTGCGGAAGGGACGTCGCGTCTGCGTGGAGGGACGACTGCACCCCCATTCCTATACCGACAAGCAGGGGGCCAAGCGGCACGCGACCGAGGTGGTCTCGGAGCACGTCCCCTTTCTCGACCGCCGGGGGGGGGAAGCGGGGCCCGAGCCCTTCGAGGAGCGCCGGCCGGGGGCCCGGCTCGAAGCTCGGGAAGCGGCCCCCGAGCGGAGCGACGAGCTGCCGTTCTGATCGAGTCGGCGCGCAGCGGTCGGGGTGCGGGTGCGCGACGGGCCAGCGGCGCTGCTATCATCACGAGGGTGGAGCTCTTCTCGCTCGACGATCCGGTCTACGTGGTGGACCTGACGCCCTCCACGATGGAGCGCTGCCGCCTCGAGCTCGACGGGGGAGCGGGGGTCGCCGCGCCGGCGCCGGAGCCGCGGCCCGTGCGCGAACCGCCCAACCGACCGCTGCGCGCCGTGGCGCTGGTCTTCGACTGGAGCGCAGATCCGGTGCTCTTGCCCATCGCGCCCACCCGGGACCTGGGCCTTTTGGAGTCGCTCGCGCGGCTGCTCCGGATGGTGCTGCTCACGGAGCGGTCGGTGGCCTGGCTCGTGACGGAGGCGGGCGACGAGGCGCTCAAGCGGCGCTACTTCGCGCGCGAGTTCCCTCGCTTCGTCTACGAGGGGATCCCCGCGAGCGTGCGAGGTCGGCTGCCGAAGGTGCTCTGGGAGGCGATGGGGCCACGCCGGCGACGACGGACGCCGCGCTGAGCGAGGCCATTGGGTGCACGGCGTCGGGGGCGGACCGGGGGGGACGGCTACCGTCCGAGGTTGAGACAGCGACCTTGCGCGTCGCGAACGAAGACGCGAAGCGCGCGGCCGTCGAAGAGCACGGCGGGACCCTCCGGGGTCTCGACGCCCGGGGAGGGGAGCGCGGTCCAGCTCCGCGCGCCGGGGGCGAGCTCGAAGAAGGTGCGGCGGCTGCCCACGGCGTAGACGCGGAGCTGCCCGTCTCCGCCGGGGGCCACGGCCGCGGCGGAGAGGAGCGGCTCGGTCGCGTCGGGGAGGGCCTGCCAGCCCTCGTAGCCCTGGCCGAAGACGAGGGTGTCCTTGCGGAGGGCGCGGTAGATGCGGCCGTCGGTGCCGCGCGCGTAGAGCTCCAGGCGACCATCGGGGCGACGCGCGGCAGCCAGCGCGCGATCGGTGGGAAGGCTCGGCACGAGCGTCCAGCCGCGCCAGCTCGTCCCCTGCCAGAGGTTCTCGAGGAGCTGGTTGGCGGTGCTGCGCAGGAACAGGAAGAGCTGCCCTTGACCGTCGACCGCGGCCGCCGGCGGCTCGTTCGTGGCCATGTACGGATCGACCGTCTGCCAGCCGGTCCATGTGCCGTCCACCCGCTGCCGCAGGTAGACCCTGTCGTCGGTACCGCGCACGAAAAGCGATTGGCGACCCTGCGCATCCACCACGGCCGCCGGGGCGCTGCGCGCGCTCCCCTCCACCTTGAGGGACCAGCTCATCCAGCCCTCGCGGTCGGTGCGGCGACGTTCGTAGATCGCCCCGTCGGCCCCGCGAAAGAAGAGATAGGTCTGGCCGCCGGCGTCGGCAAACCCGCTCGGGTTGCTGTTGAAGGTCTCGGCGCCGGGGATCGTCTCCCACGCGGATACGGGAGGCTGGGCAGGCCCGGGAGTCGTGGGGGGCGGGGGCTCGGTCGGCCCCGCGGTCGGTACGGGCGAGAGACAGCCGAGCGGCGCGATCCAGTAGGCCGCGAGGTAGCCGTGCCGCCACACCCCGCCCAGGTAGGCCCGCACCCGCGCCCATTGGTTGCTCCAGGGGCTCGCGGGCGCGCCGGTGCCGTAGGTGTCCCCCACGCGCACCTCATCCACAAGGACGATCTGGCCGTACAGCACGGGCTCGCTCCAGACCAGGTTGCTCGCCTCCCAGCTCGCCGGCTGGCGTGTCGTCCCGCGCAGGTTCAGCCCGAAGCTGGCATCCACCTGCCCCGTGAGGGTCTGCCCCACTCCGCACTGGGGCAGGTCGAACGCGCCCGCCGGTGTGGTCGTCCAGCGGTGCCCCGCGGACGGCGCGTCGGCGGCTCGGCAACCTGCGAAGCCCATCGCGCCTGCCACCATCAGTGCGATGCCTGTCCCTCTCCCGGTGTGATGCATGTCGATCCTCGCGCTCAGTTGACAGCGCGCTGAGCACGGGACAGGCCAAGCCAGAGGCGGATCGCGGGGCGAGCGCAACCGCGGACAGCGCCAAACCATCACTTGCTGGCTAGCGCGACGCGTCGGCGAAACGCATCTCGGAGAACCATCCCACCACTCGTGGCATCGACTGGCCTTCGGAGAGTGCGGCCTCTACGTCTCGCGACCGAGAGCCACCAGCTTGCGCGCGAAACCCTCGGAGTCCCCCAGAGTGTGCACGATGTGACCATCGGCGTGGAGGTAGCTGATCAGCCCGCCCCCCTCGAGGCGCACGAGAAGCACCGGGTCGCGTGCCCCCTCGTAGCGCCGCGGCCGGGCACCGCTCGCGGCGCCGAGCAGCTCGTCCACCGACGGTACGGTCGCGAGGCGCGCGAGTCGATAGCGGCCCGGACAGCCGGGGATCGGCCGCCAGGGCCAACGCCGCAGGAGCTCGTCGAAGGTGGTCACGGTACGAGCGCAAGGCGCATCGAGGAGGCCTCGGGGGGTGTCCCTGGTGGCCGCCGCTCAGCTCGCGACGCGGGGCCTGGAACGCACCCAGCGCAGGAGCTTGCGCAGGTCGATGATGCGCTCCCCCTTCCGGCGCGCCCCGAGCAGCACGACCGTGACCGTGCCGAGGCCGGGGAGCCGCGCCACGGTGGCCAGGCAGTAGCCGGCCTGGTGGTTGAAGCCGGTCTTGGTGGCGGTGAAGGTCGCCCCCACGGTCGGATCGCCGACGAGCGGGTTGGTATTCGCGTACCAGGGCTTCAGATAGCCGCGCATCGGCTTGAGCTGCACCCGCGCCGTGCCCATCACCTGGCGCAGCACCGGGTCCTGGCTGGCCTCCCGCACGATGCGCGAGAGCTCGAAGGCCGTGCTCACGTTGCCGGGCTCGATCCCCACCGGACAGACGAAGCGCGTCTGCTTGAGGCCCATGCGGCGCGCGCGCTCGTTCATGGCCCGCACCAGCCCAGCCGCATCCAGACCGACTGCCCGCCCGAGGGCCGAGACGGCGCGGTTGTCCGAGGACATCAGCGCCGCGCGGAGCAGATCGCGATTACGGTAGGTCCAGTTGAGCTCGAGGCGCGTCCGACACCCGTTCAGCGCGACCTTCCAGTCGTCGCGGCTGATGGTCGTCCCTTCGTCGAGCTTGAGTCCACGGTCCCGCACGACGAGGGCCGCCATCAGCTTGGTGAGGCTCGCGATCGATCGCTGCTCGGCCGCGCCCCGCGCGAGGAGCACCCGCCCACTCTCGCCGTGCACGACGAGCACCGACTTCGAGCCGAGGACCGGCGCCCCGTCTCGCGCCTCGTCCACCGCGCCGCTTCCCGCAGCGGCGCCCTCTCCCGCGCTCCGGATCGCGAGCTTCGGCGGCGCCCGCCGACCCCGCGCCTCGGCACGCTCGGCCCCGCACGCGAGCGCGACCGCCCCCGCACCGAGCGCCACGACGCCAACCGCACCGAGCCGCACTCTCATGCCGGCTCGCCTAGCATCCGGGCGCGCCGAGCGTCAAGAACGCATCTCCCGCCGGCCGACGGAGCGCCTCGAAGGCTGCGCTCAGTATTCGAACTGGCTGCCACCGATGAACTCCCTGAGCAGCGAGGTGTCGGGGATCGACTCGTCGAACATCGGGACGAAGTGACTGACGTACCGCAGCAGACGATGCGCGTTCGCGAACGAGGGATGATCCTGCGGCACCTCGAGGAGGAATCGCTCGGCGTAGAGCCTGAGCACGGCCATCTCGTAGACGAGCGACGAGTTGAACATCATGTCGGCCTGCTCCTGGAACGGGTAGATGTTCCGGAGCTCGCCCCGCCGCACTCTGGGCCAGGTCTCGATCGTCGTGGCCGCCGAATAGCCGCGGAAGAGCCGGTCGCGCACGATGCGGCGCAGCAGGCGCGTGTCGGAGGTATAGGTGCGGTAGTGGTCGTCGAGACAGAGCTGCGTCAGGGCGTTGATGTGGATGCGGAACTTCTGCCCCTCGGGCACGGCCTCGGTCAGCCGAGGATTCAGGCCGTGGATCCCTTCCACGACGAGGACCTGCCCCGCCTCGAGCCGCATCGGCCGCCACTTGTCCCTGGGCCGCCTCTGCCCGGTCGTGAACTCGAAGCGCGGGGTGAGCACCTCCTCGCCGCGCAGCAGCCCCGCGAGCACCTCGTTGAAGAGCGCGAGGTCGATGGCCTCGATCGACTCGAAGTCGTAGCGACCGTGCTCGTCGCGCGGCGTCTCGTCGCGGTTGACGTAGAAGTTGTCGGTGGAGAGCGCGACGGGACGTACGCCGTTGACCCGGAGCTGCAGGCTCAGCCGCTTGGAGAAGGTCGTCTTGCCCGAGGCCGACGGCCCGGCGATGAGGACGAGCCGAATCCCCGTCGAGCGGCAGATCTCGTCCGCCACCTGCGCGATCTTCTTCTCGTGCAACCCTTCGTCGATGCGGATCACCTCGGCCGCCTCACCGCGCTGGGTGAGCTCGTTGAGCTGCCCCACGCTCTCGAGGCCGACGATGCCGAGCCAGCGCCGGGTCTCCTGATAGACCTGCATCAGCTTCGGCAGGTCCACGTACGGCGAGACGGGCTGCGGCTTGCCGCGCGGCGGGAAGCGCAGCACGAACCCCGGAGGCTCGTGCACGAGGGCGAAGGTGCGAATGAACCCGGTGCGCGGCGCCACCGGGTAGTGGTGGATGTCCCAGGTCTCGCCGAGGCGCACGAGCTCGATGTGGCTCTCCCAGTGCGTACGCAGCAACCGGAGCTTGCTCTCCGAGCCCGCCGCGGTGAAGAGGTCGCGAGCCTCGGCCACGCTGACCCGCTCCGTGACGAGAGGTAGGTCCTCGCTCACCAGCTCGCGCATCACGCGCTCGATCTCCTCGACCTGCTGCGGCGTCACCCCGCCGGCGAGCCGCGGGTGATAGGAGTAGCCGTTGCCGAGCGCCTGGCCGATGGTCACCCGCACCTCGCCGAAGAGGCGGCGCATCGCCTCGAGGAGCAGCAGGCTCGCCGTCCGTCGGTACGCCAGCACCCCCTGACGTCGCGTGTAGTCGACCGGTATCACCTCCGTCGGCGCGGTCACGCGAAAGGAGAGGTCCACGCAGCGCTGGTGCACGATCGCCGCCAGCGGCGGCTGCTCGGAGGGCGGGACGTACTGCGCGAAGAGCTCGGCGGCAGTGACGCCATAAGGGACGTCGAGCTCCTGACCGCCGAGGCGAATCCGGACCAGCGTGGGCTTCATCGCTTCAGCGTAACCCAGAGAACCCGTCGGACCAAAATCACGCGCACCCCTTTTGTTGCACGGTCCAGCCGAGTATGCTGCGCGCGCGATGAGCAGACCGATCCTGATCTACAACCTCTTCCCTCGGCTCGCCGGTCACCTCGGGCAATGGACCGCCCACGCCGAGCGGGCCCAGCGCATGGGCTTCAACTGGCTCTTCATCAACCCGGTCCAGTACCCGGGCTTCTCGGGGAGCCTGTACGCGGTCAAGGATTTCTATCGGCTCAACCCGGCCTTCATCCCCCCCGGATCGGCCGATCCGATGGAGGATCTGCGCCGCGCGCTCGAGGTCATGCACGGCCAGGGGCTGAAGGTCATGCTGGACCTGGTGGTGAACCACACCTCCAAGGACTGCCCGCTCATCAAGGAGCATCCGACCTGGTTCCGGCGGGACCGCGACGGGAATCCGGTCAGCCCGTCGGCCATCGACCCCGCCGACGCGCGCAAGGTTACTGTCTGGGGCGACCTGGCCGAGGTGGACAACGCCGGCTCGGGGGACCGCGCCGGCCTGTGGGCCTACTGGACGGCCATGGTGCAGTTCTACCTGGAGCTCGGCTTCGACGGCTTCCGCTGCGACGCGGCCTACAAGGTCCCCCCGCGACTCTGGGAGCAGCTCATCGGCGCGGCGCGCCGGCTGCGGCCAGGCGCCCTCTTCGCCGCGGAGACGCTCGGCTGCCGTCTCGGCGAGGTGCGCGCGCTCAAGGGCGTGGGCTTCGACTACCTCTTCAATAGCTCGAAGTGGTGGAACTTCGATCAACCCTGGTGCCTCGAGCAGCACACGGAGCTCCAGAGCGTCGCGCCCTCCATCGCCTTCCCCGAATCGCACGACACGCCGCGACTGATGGCGGAGTCGGGGGGCCTCGAGGCGGTCCAGAAGCAGCGTTATGCCTTCGCCGCCGCATTCTCGTCGGGCGTGATGGTTCCGATCGGCTACGAGCACTGCTTCACCCGGCCGCTCCACGTGGTCCACTCCTCGCCGGAGGACTGGGAGGCCACCGGACACGACCTGCGGTGGTTCATCGAACGTATCAACCGGCTGAAGGTGCACCATCCGGTCCTCGG
The DNA here is from genome assembly GCA_020848905.1 of Deltaproteobacteria bacterium. Classification (NCBI taxonomy): domain Bacteria; kingdom Pseudomonadati; phylum Myxococcota; class Myxococcia; species Deltaproteobacteria bacterium. The sequence continues at coordinate 78,573 of JADLHG010000061.1, read as the reverse complement.
CGCAGAGGGGCGCTGGGAGGTCGTCACCGACCTCGACGGCCCGAGCACGGTCCTCTGCAAGCACGGAGGGTCCGAAGACGACCCGGTCCTGATCGTCGTCAACAAGGACTGGCGAGCGCCGCAGTCCGTTCCGGCCGCGCCCCTCCGGCGCTACTTCCGGCGTGCCCCACAGGTGCTGCGGGTCTTCCGGCAGCAGGGCGCCCCCGAGCTCCTCCCCGACGGTCCGCTGGCCCTGGAGCCGGCCGAGGTGATCTACCTCCTCGGGTGACGGCCGATGGCCCGGGGAAGGCCGCGGACGGCTCGGCGCACCGACCGACCGCCGATTGCCGCCCCGAGAGTGCTTTGCTATGGTTACGCGTCCCTGGCCGGGACCCCCTACGCTCCTTCCTCGCCGCACGAGGCACCGATGGAACTGACGATCACGCCCACGACCGCTCCCAAGCCCAAGCCGCCTTCCGAGGCGCAGCTCGGCTTCGGTCGGTACTTCACCGACCACATGTTCCTCTACAACTACACGCCCGAGCTGGGCTGGCATCAGCCGCGCATCGTCCCGTACGCGCCGCTGACCCTCGACCCGGCCTGCGTCGTGCTCCACTACGGCCAGCAGACCTTCGAGGGGCTCAAGGCCTATCGTGGCGTCGACGGCGGAGTACGGCTCTTCCGCCACATGCACCACCTCGAGCGGCTCTCCCGCTCGGCGGCGCGCCTGTGCATCCCGGCCTTCGACAAGCAGGCCGTGGGCGACGCACTGAAGCAGCTCGTGTTGCTCGACCGCCAGTGGATCCCCAAGTCCGAGGGGTGCTCGCTCTACATCCGTCCGAACATCATCGCCACCGACGCGGTGCTCGGCGTCCGGCCCTCGCTCGGCTACCTGCTCTACATCATCCTGAACCCCGTCGGCGCGTACTACCCCGAGGGGTTCAACCCGGTGAAGATCATGGTGGAGGAGGAGCACGTACGGGCCATCGCCGGAGGCGTGGGCGAGGCCAAGACGGGCGGAAACTACGCCGCGAGCCTCCTCGGCCAGATGGAGGCCAAGAAGCGCGGCTTCACGCAGGTGCTGTGGCTCGACGGCAAGGAGCACAAGTACGTCGAGGAAGTCGGGACGATGAACATCTTCTTCGTCATCGGCGACGAGGTGATCACGAGCCCGCTCACGGGCAGCATCCTGCACGGCGTGACACGCGACTCGGTGCTCCGCATCCTGCGCGACTGGGGCCACCACGTGTCGGAGCGCCTGCTCTCGATCCACGAGGTCGTGGCCGCCGCCGAGAACGGCACGCTCAAAGAGGTGTTCGGTACCGGGACCGCTGCGGTGGTCTCCCCCGTCGGAGCCTTCTCCTTCCGCGGCACGATGCACACCGTGGGCGACGGCCACACCGGGCAGCTCTCGCAGCAGCTCTACGACTATCTGCTCGGCATCCAGTACGGCAAGGTGAAGGACCCGTACGGCTGGACCGAGCGCATCGATCTCTGAGGGTCGTTCGTCGCTGCGGCGTCGTACCTGACTACGGCGTCGCCGTGCCGGGAGCCGCAGGGGCCGGAGCGGGCGCGCTCGGCGCAGGCGCGGTGGCCGGGGCAGGCGCGGGGCGTGGCGACTCCGCCTTGGCAGGCCCCGGGTTGCAGTCGAGCTGCTTCTGCCCCACCTGCGACGGCGGCGTGCAGCGTCGCCAGCCGAACCCCGGCGTGAAGAGCGACACCGTCGGGCTCGCCGTGTCGGCTCCTTCGATCTTGTAGACCTGATCGTTCTCCTGCCGGATCTTCGAGACGTTCGCGAGCGGCCAGCCGAGGAGCTGGTGGAGCAGGATGCGGTTCACCACGCCGTGCCCCACGACGAGCACGGGACGGCTCTGCCACCCCGCGCGCAGCTCGTCCACGAACTTCTGCGTGCGCACGGCCATGTCCAGGTAGCTCTCCCCGAGGGGCGCCTTGCCATCCAGGCGGTGTCCCCGCAGGTCCTTCACGAGCGGACGGAGCCACTTCAACGTCTCCTCGGGGCGGCTTCCGCGCGCCGGGACCTCGCACTTCTCGTCCCCCGCGTGCATCTCCCAGGGGTTGATCTGCGCGTAGCACATCCCGAGGAGGAGACCGGTATCGATCTCGTTGAGCACCGGGCGCGGCTGAATCGGCAGCTTGTGCTGCCGCGCGACCAGCTCCGCGGTGAGGATGGTCCGCCGCAGGCCGCTCGTGTAGACCGCCGCAATGGGCTCGTCCTTGAGCAGGTACCAGAGCTGCGCGCGGTTGACGTACCCGACTGCGTCGAGGCCAGGGTCGCCCTGCACCCGCCCGACGCGGTTCCAGGGGGACTGGCCGTGGCGCGCCAGGTAGATCACCGGCGGGGTCCCGACTCCGGCGCAGGCCGGCAGGAAGAGACCCAGGGGCAAGAGATACGCGAGCAGGCGACGCATGAAGCTCTCCTCGGAAAAGGCGGCGGGCACTATAGCGTCAGTGCGGCAGGGGACGCCACCCGCGGATGCGCTACTGGAAGATGCGCGCAATGTCCCGGTAGGTCACGAGCACCAGCAGACCGAGCAGGAGCAGAAAGCCCGCCGTGTGCACGGCGTTCTCGAAGCGCTGGTTCACGGGCCGGCGGAAGAGGATGGTGTAGGCCAGGAAGACCAGGCGCCCGCCGTCGAGCGCGGGGAGCGGCAGCAGGTTGAAGAGCCCGAGGTAGACGTTCAGCATGGCGAGGAAGATGAGCGCCATGGCGAAGCTGTCCTCGAAGCTCATCTTGAGCTGGCGCACGATCTCGAGCGGACCGCCCACCTGCTTCGCGCTCACCTTCCCGGTCACCAGGCGCCCGAGGCCGGCCAGGATCTTCTTCGACTCGGCGAAGGGATAGTAGAGCGCCAGGAGCACGCCGTTGCCCGCCCCGACGCTGCCGAAGGAGAGCTTGCGGCCGAAGCCGATGCCGATCCGGTAGCCGCCCCCGTCCTTCATCGGGGTGACCTTCAGACTCACCGGCTGGCCCGCGCGCTTGAGCTTCACCACGAGCGGCTGGCCGCTGCTGCCGCCAATCGCCGCCAGGACCTCCTCCACGCCGGTCACGGGGTGCCCGGCAATCGCCTCGATCAGATCTCCCGACCGCATGCCGGCGGTGGCCGCGGGGGCCTTCGGCTCCACCTTGTCCACCGTGAGCTGCCAGCGCGGGATCCCCCAGGCCAGCATCACGACGACCATGAGCAGGATGGCGAAGAGGTAGTTCACCGCCGGCCCCGCGAAGACGGTGGCGAAGCGCGCCAGAGCGGACTTGTTCTGATACGAGCCGGGATCGTCGGGAGGGAGCTGCTCGTGGGGGTTCATCCCGGCGATCTGCACGTAGCCGCCCACGGGAACCACGGCGAGCTGGTAGGTCGTCTCCTTGCCGCGCCACTTGAGCAGCGGCGGGCCGAAGAAGATGCTGAACTTGTCCACGCGCATCCCCGACCAGCGGGCGACCATCATGTGGCCAAGCTCGTGAATGACGATCAGGACGGCGAGACCACCGATGGCTAGCAAATAGGACATGGCGGTGGAGTATAGCGAAAGGGAGGTAGGGGAGCCAGGACGGCCGGACGCGGTCGCCGGCGACGCAGCGCCCATTGACCGCACCAGAGGCCGCCGGTACCTTTCCAGCATGTCACTCGGTCTGCTCTCGCGCCCCACCGTCGCGCCGCTGCTCGGCGCGCTGCTCCTTCTCGGCGCCTGCGGCCCGAGCGGCTCCTACGAGCTCCGCTGGTCGGTCGGCTGCGACAAGCCCGGTGACCCGGCGTGCGCGGTCCGCAGCGTGCGCGACTGCAGCCTGCGCGGCATCGACGCCGTGGAGGTGCTCGCGCAGACGGGCGACACCCTGGAGGTCACGCGCTTCGCCTGCTTCTCCATCGCGGAGGGCGCCGTCGGACGCGGCCCCGGTCTCCCCACGGGCCCCGCGACCCTCGAGGTCTACGGGCTGAATCCCGGCGGGCTGCGCCTCATCGGCCCGGTGCGCGTCGCGGCCTCCATCCCCGAGAGCGGTCTGGTCTCGGTGCACGCCGCCTTGCCCGCGCCCCCTGCCTGCGGAGACGGAATGGACGACGACGGCGATGGGCTCGTGGACCTCTTCGACCCGCAGTGCGCGGACCCGAAGGACCCGGACGAACTGAAGTAGATCTACATGCGGCGGCACGTCGTCATCGGGCCGGATACCAAGCTCGTGCGCATGGGCGGGCGCCTGCCGCGTGGCGCGCTCGTGCTGCTGTGTGTGCAGATCGGCCTCTTCCTCCTTTACGCCTTCGGGGACGGACCGGCGTGGGTCAAGCGCACGCTCGTGCAGAGCGCCGATCAGGTCCTGCGCGACCACCGCGTCTGGCAGCCACTCTCGGCCCTGTGGCTCCACGTCGAGGGGCAGACCCAGGCCCTCCTCTTCAACATGCTGGTCCTCTGGGTCTTCGGCAGCGCCCTCGAACGCTGGTGGGGCACGCGCCGCTTCCTCGTCTTCTGGATCACCTGCGGCGTGGTCGGGCTTCTCGCCGCGCTGGTCGTGGGCGTCGCCTTCCCGAAACAGCTCATAGCGGGCTCCGGCGGCTCGACCATGGGGATGGTGCTCGCCTTCGCGCTGCTCTTCCCGAACCACCTGGCGTTCTTCTACGGCGTGCTTCCGCTGCGCGCGAAGTGGACCGCGGTCATCCTCGGCGCCTTCCTCGTGATCGGTAACGCGCTCGCGCGGGCGTACCTGGAGCTCGCCCTCGGTGCGGGTGGGGCGCTGGCCGCGCTGCTCTTCTTTTTCGTGCCGAGGTGGCTCGGCCCGCGGGGGCGCCGCAAGCCGCCGAAGCCGGGGCATCTCACCGTGCTCCCCGGCGGGCGCAAGGACGAGCCGAAGCTCTGGAACTGAGGTCCCGGCGCGGTCGCTCAGGGCGCGACGCAGGCCTGCACGCGCTGGACGTTCACCCCTTGAATGAAGGCGTAGCACGGGTCGGCGTAGCACCGGCCGTCGCAGCCCACCACCGTGGGCCCCTCGGGGATGGGAGAGCAATCCCACGGGAGCGGGACGCAGGTCCCCGAGCCGCCGCACTGCCCGTCGGGCTTGCGACAGAACTGGCCGTGCCCGATCTCGTCCAGGGGACACTGCTCGTTGGTCGTGCAGCCGGGGAGCGTGAGCACCGGCGGCGGCGGAGCCAGGTAGTAGAGCTGGCGTTCCCACTCGAGGTGCCGCGGCTCGGCCTCCCACGCGTCGGCGCCGTCGCGCACCACGGCCTGGAGCACGTAGGCCTGCTTCTGCTGCACGAGGGTCCCCTTCCGCGTCGCGTAGCGGACCTTGTACCAGCACCCTCCCTCGGCGGGAGTCCGCGCCAGCACCTCGAGATCGTGGCCCTGCGGCAGGCAATCCTCTACGCGCGAGCTGCTCGACGGGCGGGCGCGCACGTTCTGGCAGGAGTAGCCGCGCAGGGCGTGCCCACGCGTCACCTTCGCCGCGTTGCCCGCGCCGAGCGGGACGAACCAGCGCGGCAGGCTCTCCTTGGACTGCCAGAGCCCCTTCCACGCCACGCCGCCCATGGCCCCTTCGAGGGCGGGGTCGTCGCTCCGCACGAAGGGCAGGACCATCCCGTAGCGCCGGTGCGTCAGCACGATCCCGGTCTCGCGAGGCGTCATGGCGTAGTCCCACGCGTAGAGCCAGCCTTCGGCGAAGAAGGGCTCCCCGCAGTCGGAGAAGACCATGTACCGCACCTTCTGGTACGGCTCGCGCAGCACGGCCGAGGAGTTCTCGAGCAGCTGGACCGTGTCACCCTTGCATACGCTGTAAAGCTTGCAGACGACCTTATTCTGGTAGAGCTTGCAGCGGCGCTCCACCTCCGGCTTGTCCCGGTCTTGCAGGGCTGCGAGACGGTCGCTCCACCGGCTCGACTCCCCCTCGATGGCGAAGCACTTGCGACCCGGGACGCCGGTGCGAGCGTCCTCGGTGATCTCCAGAAAGGTCCCGACCTTGGACTGCGCGCTGCGCTCCGAAGCGGGGCCCTCGTCGGGGGCGCAGGCAGGGGACACGAGAGCCAGGAGCGGCAGCCAGAAGGACAGGCTCCGCGAGAGAACTCGGCAGGTCATGATGGACTCCTCGGGCGATACGCCACGCATGACGCGCCGCCACAGCATCGGACATGCCAACAGTCGTTGCACTCCCAAGTCGGCTCAATTTCAAGGAGACGTACTGTCGGTGGGCACGGCGCGGCCACCGAGTTTCAATGACACGCCGACCCGATCTTTTCGGGACGGCCGAGCCCCCACCCCTCGTATCTCTGCCTGGCCGAGCGCACGCTGCACACACCCCGGCTACGAGACTTGCCGGTTGCTTGACTTCCCGCGTCCTTTTCGTAAGATAGGGGCAACTCAGCCAGGGCGGTCGAGATCTACGCGAGGAGCGAAGATGGGCGAAGATCCTGCCATCACAACAATTTTCGACGGTGGGCGCGCCACGGTCCGCCACTTGCGAAAGAGCAAGTTGGTGATCGTGTCGGGAGCGGAGGCAGGCAAGGAGTACGACCTGACGAAGCCCCGCGTAGGCGGCGGCCGCAGCATCATCAACGACATCCCCCTCTCGGACAAAGCGATCTCCGGGACGCACTTCGAGATCGTCGGCGACGACGACGGCTACCGGCTCGTGGACCTCGGGAGCACGAACGGCACGTTCGTCGGTGACATCCGCATCAAGGACGTCTACCTGCGGCCAGGCACCACCTTCCGCGCCGGCCACACGGAGCTACGCTTCCAGCCCCTCAACGAGGTGGTGGAGATCCAGCTCAGCGCGCGCGACCGCTTCGACTGCGTGCTCGGCGGCAGCGTCAAGATGCGCGAGATCTTCGCCACGCTGGAGAAGATCGCGCCGTCGGACCTCACGGTGATGATCACCGGCGAGACGGGTACCGGAAAGGAGCTCGTCGCGCGCGCCATCCACAACATGAGCCCGCGGCGGAGCAAGCCCTTCCAGGTGCTCGACTGCGGCGCCATCCCGCGCGACCTCATCGAATCCACCCTGTTCGGCCACGAGAAGGGCTCCTTCACCGGCGCCATCGGGCAGCACAAGGGATGCTTCGAGCAGGCCCACGGCGGCACGATCTTCCTCGACGAAATCGGCGAGCTGGACGTCGGGTTGCAGCCGAAGCTCCTGCGCGTGCTCGAGAACCGCGAGCTCAAGCGTGTGGGCGGCGACAAGACGATCAAGATCGACGTTCGCGTGCTCGCGGCCACGAACCGCGACCTGAAGGTGATGGTCAACCAGGGCACCTTCCGCGAGGACCTCTACTTCCGCCTCTCGGTGATCCTGGTCGACAATCCGCCGCTCCGCGACCGCAAGGAGGACATCCCGCAGCTCGTGCACCACTTCCTCGCGGACGTGGCGCGCCGACGCGGCATGTCCATGAACATCGCCGTGGACTCGATGACCGCGCTGATGGGGCACAACTGGCCCGGCAACGTGCGAGAGCTCCGCAACGTGGTGGAGCGCGCCGCGTCGCTCTGCGACGGACCGACGATCACGCGGGCCGACCTGGTGTTCGGACGCTCGGGGCTGAGCCCGGCGGCGGAGGCGGCCTCGGCGGCGGCAGCAGCCGCGGCGGGCGGTGGCGCTGCGGTGGCGGGCGGCGGGAACTTCGCCGCCTCGCTGCTCGAGCCGGGGGTCACCTTCAAGGACGCCAAGCAGCAGGTACTGGACGACTTCGAGCGCCTCTACCTGGCCAAGCTCCTCGAGCGCAACAAGGGGAACATCACCCGCTCGGCCCACGAGGCGGGACTCACGCGCTACCATCTGCGCGAGCTGCTCAAGCGACACAACCTCTCCTCGGGGAACTGAGCCGAGTCGACCACGCGCCGGGCGGGCCACCGCCCCGTGCGAGCCGCCGCGAGCCGCCGCGAGCCCGCGGACCGCGGACCGCGGCCTGTGGCAAGATGTGGCCATGACGTCGGACCTCTCGCGCCGCAAGGCCGATCACCTCGACCTCTGCACCACCGACCGGGTCGGCTTTCGGGACCGCACCACGCTGCTCGAGGGAGTGCGCCTCGTGCACCAGTCCCTCCCCGACCTGGCGCTCGACGAGCTCGACACCTCCGTCACCCTCCTCGGCAAGCGGCTGCGCGCGCCGCTCCTCATCGCGGCCATGACCGGGGGCACCGAACGCGCCCGGGAGATCAACCGGGACCTCGCGTCGATCGCCGAGGCGCGAGGGTACGGGCTCGGGCTCGGCTCGCAGCGCGCCATGCTGCAGGACCCCCGCCTGGCGGAGACCTATGAGGTGCGTTCCGCGGCCCCCACCGCGCTGCTCCTCGGCAACCTCGGACTCACGCAGGCCCGCGACCTGACGGGCGGAGAGCTCGACGCCCTCGTCACCGCCGTCGGTGCGGACGCGCTGTGCCTCCACCTGAACCCGGCCATGGAGCTCGTGCAGGCCGAGGGAGACCGCGACTTTCGCGCCGGCACGGAGACTCTCGCGCGCGTGGCCCGAGAGCTCCGCGTCCCCGTCGTGGCCAAGGAGACGGGGTGCGGCATCTCGCGCGAAACGGCGCGCAAGCTCCGGCAGGCGGGGGTCCGTACGGTGGACGTCTCGGGCGCGGGCGGGACGTCGTGGGTCGGGGTGGAGGCCCTGCGCTCCACGGGGGCGCATCGGTCGATGGGCGAGACGCTCTGGGACTGGGGGATCCCGACCGCCGCCTCGGTGGCCTACGCGGCCCACGAGGGGCTCGAGGTGATCGCCACGGGAGGCATCCAGACGGGCCTCGACGTGGCACGCGCCCTCGCCCTCGGCGCGACGGCGGCGGGGCTCGCCCGCGGGGTGCTGCGCGCTCTCGACCGGGGCGGCGCTGCGGAGGCCGGCAGCTTCCTCGATCAGGTCGAGCTCGAGCTGCGGGCAGTGATGCTGCTCGTCGGAGCCCGGACCATCTCCGAGCTGCGGACCGTGCCGCGCGTCCTCACGGGGGAGCTGCGCGACTGGCTGGCGGGGGGCTAGGCTGGGGGGGGACTACGGGCCGGTACTACTCGAAGGGACCCCCTTGATGCGATCCCACGGGCTCCGTCTCGTCGTGGCTCAGCGCCGCCTTGAGGTCCAGGCGCACGCGCCAGCGGCCCCGAACTCGCTCGAGCTCGAGCTCCTCGGAGACCTTGCCCGTCGCCTCGGTGAGACGCACCGCGGCCCTGTCTCCCGTCACGCGCACGCTGTGGACCGAGGCCAGCGACTGTCGGGCCTGCGTGAGGCTCGCCGCCACCAGGTCCTCGGGCTTGAAGCGGCGCTGTCCCCCGGTCTGCGCCGTGGCCAGGGTGGCCATCTGCGTCAGCTTCTCCTGCACCTCGGGGTGGAGGAGGCCGAAGATCTTGGCGTTGTCCCCCATCGCGGCGGCGCGCACGAAGAGCTGGGCCGCCCCTTCGGGACTCCCGTCGTCGAGTCCGCAGCCCAGCTCCATGGAACCGAGACCGGCCACGAGGACCAGCAGCGCGGCGCTGCGCCCGGTTCTACGGGTCATGCACGGAGTCCGAGCTTCAGGTGCACCTCGCGCATCGTATCCTGCGCCATCGTGCGGCAACGGGCCGCGCCCGCGTCGAGCGCCTCGTCCACGAGCGCGGGCTTGGCGCGTAGCTCGGCCCACTTCTCGCGAATGGGGGCGAAGTGGCTGGTCATCCCGTCGCAGAGGAGCTTCTTGCAGTCCACGCAGCCGAGCGTGGCCGCCCGGCAGCCCACGTCGATCTCCTTCACCTTCTGCTCGTCGGTGAAGTAGCCGTGCAGCGAGTACACGTTGCAGACCTCCGGGTTACCGGGGTCGCTCTTGCGTAGCCGGTTCGGATCGGTGAACGCGGTGGACAGCTTCTTGCGCAGCACCTCGGGCTCCTCGTTGACGGCGATGCTGTTGCCCAGGCTCTTCGACATCTTCGCCTTGCCGTCCAGGCCGCGGATCTTCGGCGTCGAGCTGAACATGGTGTGCGCCTCGGGAAAGGTCTCCCCGAAGCGGGCGTTGAAGCGGCGGGCGATCTCGCGGCAGAGCTCCAGGTGCTGCTCCTGGTCCTGCCCCACGGGCACCCGGTTCGCCTTGTAGAGCAGGATGTCGGCCGCCTGGAGCACCGGATAGGTGAAGAGCCCGGCGTTGATGTTGTCGATGTTCTGCTCCGACTTGGACTTGAACTGGGTCTGCCGGCTCAGCTCGCCCATCGGGGTCACGCAGGTGAAGACCCAGGCCAGCTCGGTGTGCGCCGGCACCTCGGACTGCACGAAGAGCGCCGAGCGGTTGGGGTCCACCCCACAGGCCATGATCCCCGCCGCCAGCTCGCGGATGCGGGGGCGCAGCTCGTTCACTTCGTAGCCCACCGTGAGCGCGTGATAGTCCACCACGCAGTAGATGCACTCGTGGTCCTCCTGGACCTTGACCCAGTTGCGGATCGCCCCGAGGTAGTTCCCGATATGCAGCTCGCCGGTCGGCTGAATGCCACTAAAGACGCGATTCATGGGCCCAACGTGACATCCGCCTCCGAGGCTGTCAAGCAAGGGGCCGGCCGACAGCAAGGCCGGATGACGACTTCTCAAGAACTCTTGACCCGCGCCGCAGACCGCCCTGAGGCGTCGGTCGCGGTCGCCGCCCATACTCGTCGGTGGAGTCATCAGACCGGAGGTGGGATATGCGCGCTGGGAGTCTCGTGCTGGCGGGAGCGGTCGTCGCCTTGGCGGCCTGCAGGCCTCCGCCCCCGGTCTACATCGTAAGTGCCCTCCCCGAGGAGGCCGTCACGGCCGAGGCCCCTCCCGCACCGCTCGACGAGGTCCCCTCGCCCGCCCCTGCCGAGGGGTACGTCTGGCAGCCGGGCTACTGGCACTGGGGGAGCGAGGGCTACGAGTGGACCTCTGGCCAGTGGCTCGAGCCGCGGCAGGGCTACGTGTTCGTGGCCGCCTCGTACCGCTTCGACGGAGGCGTCTGGCGGTATCGCCCGTGCCACTGGATTAGGCGGCCCGCGCCGGTGCTCCCCGAGAGGATTCGGGTAGCCGCCCCCGAGGTGCCACGCGAGCTCGGAGCACCGGTCTCGCCACAGCCCGCCGTGCCCGAACGGACCCTTCCCGAGGCTCGACGCCAGGCGCCGCCGGCTCCCGACGTCCTCCCGCGACGCGCCCCTCCCGCGCCGTCGGACGTGCCGATTCGCCGCGCACCTGCCGCCCCTGACGCCGCGGAGGAGATCCACGGCTCGCCCTTGCCCTCGGCGGACGAGTCCGCGCCCATCGTGGCGACCCAGCCCCTGCGCCGGGGCCCGGTAATCATCGAGGTGGGGGGCGAGGACGCTCCGGACGCGCGCCCACCGGAGACCCTGCGGCAGCGCCCCGACTTCCGCGGCGAGCGCGCGGGCCGGATGGTCTTCGGTGACGACCCGACCACAGGAGGTCGCTATCGCACCGACGCGACCGGCGCGATCGTGCTCGCCCCCGAGCGAGGCGAGTCCCGCGGGTGGGGCCGTCGCGAGCGGGGCGGTAGCCTCATTCTCGCGACCCCCCCGGACCGCACCGAGACCCCCGACCGAGGAGCGCCGGGCTGGGATCGCCCCCGGCAGTATCACGACCCGACCTTCCGGGTCGGCGTCCCGCTCCAGACGCAGGCCGACCGGCGGGCCGTACTCCTCGCCCACCCCGCCTGGAACCCGGCCGAGCGGAGCTCTCCGTCGGTCAGCTCGGGGACCTATTCCGGGGGCCGGAGCCTCCGGGCAGAGCCTCTCCACGCGATGCCGCGGGAGAGCTTCTCCTCCCCTGCGCACCGCGCCGAGCCCACCTATCGCGCATCGAGCCCCGTGCACGAGACGCGAGCTCCGACGCCCGTCTACAGCGCTCCGACGATCACCCGCGTGAGCGCCCCGAGCGTCTCGAGCGCGCCCTCCTCGCCCACGATTCGCAGCGCCCCGTCCGTCGTGCATTCCTCCGGCAGCTCGGGGGCGCTGCACGCCGCGCCGGGCTCGCTGCGTCTGCACGGTCGGTAGGTCGGCCCGCTGTTCTCACCGGGCCGCACCGCCCTCGCGTCTTGCCGAGTGCGCTGCGCTATCATGAGCGGCCCTTCCGGCGAGAGAGCCCCGTGAGCCTACAGACCCTCTGGCTACAGAACCCGATCTTCGCCGCGGCGGGCGCCAAGGCGTGCGCGCAGCTCGCGCAGCGCTGTCCCCCCCTCGAGCACGGCGCAGGCCGCCCGGTCGTGCGGGCCGGCGAACCAGCCGACCATCTGCACGTGGTCCTGAGCGGCACGGTGCGCGTCTTCCATCGATCTCCTGACGGACGCGAGCTGGTGGTCAAGCTCCTGCGGGCTCCCGTGGCCTTCGGCGAGATGGAGCTCCTGCACCACCTGGCCTTCCTCGAGAGCGTGGACGCCCTCGACGACGCGCTCATCGCGCGCATCCCCGAGGCGGTCTACCTGGAGTTCCTGCTCGCCCACCCCGCCGCGATGCTCGAGCAGCTCCGTGCGGTGGCTGGCGCCTTCTGCGTGGCCGCGCGCAACGAGCAGCAGATCCTCGCGCCGCTCGACCAGCGGATAGCGAACCTCTTGCTGGCTTACGGTGACCTCTTCGGCCGACCGACGGCCGGTGGAGGCGTGCTCATCACCCAGCCGCTCTCGCAGGAACAGATCGCGCACTCCCTCGGCGTCGTCCGGCGCTCGGTGGCGCTGATCCTGTCGAGCTGGGTCAAAGCGCAGACGATCGCCAAGCAGGGCGAGCACTACGCGCTCCTCGCTCCGGAGCGGCTCGAGAAGCTCGCGGCGCCGATCCGCAACAGCCTGGCCTTCCGCCTCGACATGGCTCTCGACCGGCTGACCCCCGAGGCGCCGGCGACAGTTCGTGCCCACGTCGAGGTCACGAGCCCCGCCGAGCTCGCCACGGGCTTTCGCTACGACGTGCGCCGCGAGCTGCTCGTCGGCCGCCAGCCGCCCGCCCGGCTGCTCATCGTCGACGAACACATCTCGCGTCAGCACTGCCGCGTCTTTCTCGGCACCACCGGCGGAAGGTACTGGGTCGAGGACCTGGAGAGCGCGAACGGCACGCTGCTCAACGGGCGACCGCTCCGCCGGGGCGTGCTTCGCGACGGGGACCGGATCCAGCTCGGGCCCGTGGAGCTCCTCTTCACACTGACCGAGGCACACTGAAGAAGTGCAGGGAGGAGGCGCCGCACCGACGCGCGGTCGCCGCGCCGGCGCGCGCAGTGGTCGCCCGTCCCCGCGCGTTCACCGCACGAGCGTCGGCACCCCGTCACGCACCATGGTGGCGAAGAACGTGGCGACCTGCCGCGCCGCCGTCGACTGATCGAAGAGCACGTAGTGGCCGTCTCGATGGCAGGTGCCCGCGTTGCAGTAGCTCTTCTCGGGGCACCCGTCGTCGTTCTGGCACGCCGGCCCGGTGGGCGTCGTCGCGTACTGGAGCAGCCCCGCCGTGACCTGGCGCCCCGCCACCGTCAGGTTCCCGGCCACGGGGAGCTGCGCGCTGGGCAGCCCACGCAGCGCGAGCCCCGGTACGCTGCGCACCACCCCTCCGACGTGGGGCGCCCCCGCCGCGACCGCCAGCGACTCCGTCGTCTCGTTCGGCGTGTAGTGGTCCACGAAGCCCTCGGAGAGGAAGAGGTGCTTCGGCCCCACCTCGGGGCGTGGGCGACGCAAGAGGAGCGGGCCGTAGTTGTTCGGGTCGCCGGGCTCGAGCGCGGTCTGGAGCAGGTTCAGCACCGGATGGAAGGCATCCACGGGCTCCCGCAGGATCTGCCCGACGAGGGGGAGCATGCTCGTGGGCTGGGTCTTGTGGAGAATGGAGAGGACCGACCCGCCCCCGGCCCCCGACAGGACCGCCCCGCGCACCCGCGGTTCGTGTGCGAGAAAGATCGCGCCGGTGAGCCCTCCCTGCGAGTGGCCCATGAAATAGATGCGCTCGCTATCGAAGCGCACCTCGTAGTCGAAGTTCTCGGGCGGCGGCGCACCGGGCGCGCCGACCCACGGCAGCGAGGCGAAGCGCAGCCGCTCGACCAGGCGCAGCAGCGAGAAGTCGTCGATACCCCCCTGCGCCAGGTTGAAGATCGAGGCCACCGGGTTCTGCAGATTCACCAGCGTGAGCTCCGGGCTCGTCCCTTCGGGCGCGCGCGGTCCGTGCAGGTTCTGGTCGATGCTGATCACGGCCAGGCGCGCAATCACCTCCCCGTCGGGGCCGGTGACCCGCGCGAGGCGCTCCGCGGTCTGGTCCTTGATGAAGCTGCGATAGCTCCCTCCCGTGCCGTGCGCGTAGAGCACCACGGGCCAGCCCCCCGCGGGCATCGGCCCCCGCGGCACCGTCAGGGAGAAGCGCAAGGTCTCGGTCCGCGCCACGGTCGGTGCGCCGTCGGCGTCGAAGCGAAGCTCTCCCCCGTCGCCGAGGAAGAGAAACGGGACCTGCCCGTGCTGGAAGTGCGGCGCGCGATAGGTCCCCTGCACCTCGAGATAGTTCGCGGTGACCGCCGCCAGTCCGAGGGCCTCGCCCTGCGGGGGCTCCTGCCGGTAGACCACCTCGCGAGCGCGTCGCACGGCCTCCGTCGGATTCGAGGTGGTGAAGACCGCAGCGGAGACGACGCCGGTGACCCCCTTCTCTTTCAGGTAGTCCCGCAGCGGCTGATAGGTCTGGTGCGCCGCCGCCGGGATCGGCGCGGAGACCGCGTCGGCGAGCAGCGCGCGAAAATCGCGGTCCGGCTGCACCGGCTTACCCCGCACGTCTAGCAGCGCGTCGGTGAGCAGCACCGCGTAGCGCGTGCCGGGCTCGAGGATGAACCCCGTCACGGGCAAGATGGAGAGCGCGTGCGGCCCCACGTACTTGCCCGCCCCCTCGGCGAGCTTCCAGCGCACGGGGATCCGCTTGCCGTAGTCCACCGACCGCTTGTCGATGCACACGTACGCGATGGACGCGCCCGGCGCGAGGCTCTCCTCGGGGGACTGCGGCAGCGTCTTCGGGTCGATGGAGTCGGTGAAGCGGAAATAGGTCGCGCCGCTCGGAGAGAAGCCGCCGGAGCTGCCCTTCGTCACGAGGTCCAGGTAGCGCTGCAGCATCACGGGCTGCCCGCGCGAGAGCTGCGCGAGGTCTACCGTGCCGTCCGGGCGACGGCGCAGGTCGTTCGGGTAGGGCACCGCGAAGAGATCGGCGTCGGCAGGCTCGGTGAGAGCGAAGAGGGCCCGCGTGACCGCACCGGCTCCGGTCCCCGGGCCCGCGTCCGAGGAGGGCGCGGACGAGGACGACTGGCAGCCGGCGACCACGAGCAGGCCGGTGCCGAGGAGGATGCGCCCGCACGCCGCGAGGGCGACGCGGCCACGGGAAAGAAACGGAGTCCCGTCAGTCCGGCCGACAGGTCTTGAGGCTTGCTTCGACGCCCTCCACGCGCACCTTGACGCTGGCGCAGTCCCGCGCCGCCGAGGGGCAATCTTGTGAACCATCGCAGGGATAGTAGCAGGTCCCCTCGTCGGTGCACAGGCCGCTGGCGCAGTCGAGACCGCTCGTGCAGCGCGCCGGCGTCGAGAGGCCCGGGGCCGGAGCGACGCAGACGAGCTTGGGCTTGCCCGTGAGGTCGAGCAGCGACGTGCAGATCTTGCCGGTGGCGCAGTCCACGTTCCGCTTGCAGGTCGCGCCGGGGTCGGGCGCGACGCAGTGACCGGCGCTACACGCGAGCGCCGGACAGGTGCGCACCTTGACCGCCGCTCCTCCGGCACCGCAGAGGGCCGCGGAGCCGCCGAAGCAGACCCACGCCCCCGCCGCGGGGCAGACGGGGACCACGTCCGACGCCTGACTATCCCGCACGGTCGCGTCGCGTCCCGCGTCCAGCCGCCGGCCGTCGCCGCGCAGGTCCGGGGCCCCCTCCGCTCGCGCGTCGAGCGGCGAACTCCCATCGCCGGGGAGCGCACCATCCGCCGCGCGCGCCTCGCAGCGATTCGCGCTCAGGTTGCAGACCAGCCCCGCGCCGCAGGGCGCCCCCTCCCCGCACCAGTCGGGGTTCGTCCGGGTGCACCCCGAAAGCGTCCCACAGGCGATAAGGAGGCTGGCCAGAACTAGTTGTGCAGGGATCGCGGTCGAGGCGCCCGACGGGCCAGGCGCGAGGAGGGCGCATACTCGTCGGTATGTAACCGACGAGCAACGCAGCCAGCCGGGATGGATCGGCCGCGAGGATGCACAGGTAATTCTGGCCAGCCTCCTAAGCGCCGCCCCGAGCACCCACCCGACCCGCCACCCGCGTTCAGTAGTCGACGCCAAGCATCACCTGCAGTCCGCGCGCCCCGGGAAGAATCGCCACTCGCGGCGCCGTGGTTCGCGCCCGATGGTCGAGCACGAACATCGCCGCCGCCGTCCCGAGCGCCGCCCCCCCGAGGGCCACGAGCACCACCCCCGGCACGCGCGTGTCAAAGAGGTCGCGACAGTTCGGGCCACCGGCGCAGCTTCCGTGCAGCGCCCAAAGCGTCGCCCCCGAACCCGCCAGCGCGACGCCCGCGCCGAGGCTCGACCAGGCGAGCCAGCGGTAGAGCCGCGTCTCGCGCCTCTCCGGCTCGGCGGCGTTCGCCCCCGCGGCCTGCGGAACGAGCACCTCGTGCACGGTCTGGCGCTGCCCGGGGCCGAGCGCCATCACCCGCGTCACCGGGCCGTGCCCCGGGTGGGTCAGCTTGAGCTCGTGCCGCCCGGGAGCGAGCAGCCGACGGAGCGGTGCCCGACCCGCGGGGACGCCGTCCAGCGTGACGGTCGCGCCCGTGGGACTGCTCTGCACCTCGACGAGGGCGTGGGTCTTGAAGAAGGCCTGCGCCCCGCGATGCAGCTCCGCGCCGGCGACCGCCACGGCGCGACCGATCTCGGCGAACGTGCAGACGTCGCAGCGTCGCGTCACCTGAGCCAGCGGCGTCCCGCTGAAGGTCTCGAGGAAGGTCAGCGTAAGATCGTAGCTCGACCCCATGGCCGAGACGCCCCCCACCACCACGCGCTCCACCTTCAGCAGGCGCCCCACGTTCACGAGGCACGGGCCGATCGTGCAACCGGGAGGCACGCCCCCCTCTTCGAGGCGTCGCTTGACCTCCTCGGCGGAGAGGACAACGTAGCCGAGGTTCTGCAGGACGGCGCGCAGCCGCTCGTCCGACTGCTGCTGCAGCGCGGGCGGCACGTCCACGAACCGGAGGTCGAGCACCGCCACGCGCTCCGCCGCATGCAGCGGCACGGCCCAGAGGACCCCGACAAGTAGCGGCAGGAGCCGGCGTGTCATGAGAGAGTTCGTACGCCTCGTCGTCGACCGATGACAGCAGGAGAGTAAGCCAGCTTGCGACGGCGCTCAAGCGTTCGCGCGGCGCCGAGCCTGCTCGGCGTGCAGGAGCTACGCGTCGAGGTCGGCGAGGAAGCGCATCTGAAGACCGTCGAGCATCAGGTTGCGCTGCTCGGCGGTGAGACGACCGTCACGACAATCCGACTGCAGCTTGTCGAAGCTGCCGCGGAGCTCGCGCACGAGCTGCCGATAGCGCGAGATCTTGCCCGCGATCTCGCCCCGGTTCCGCACGAAGTAGGTGATGAGGGAGGCTGCCGTCGCGCTGAGCAGCAGCGCTCCGAGGGGGCCCGACAGCGCGTACTTCAGCCCGAGGCGCAGCGCGACGACCCCCGCGGCGCCGAGCGCCATCTTCTTCATGCCGCTGCCGGACTTGAACGAATCCACCGCCAGCGACCCCATCTCCCCCGAGGCGATGATGAGCGCGATGAAGCTTCCCTTATTCTTCTTGCCGCTCCGCTCGTAGTAGGCGTGGATCGCCTCTTTGAGGAAGGCGTCGAAGTCCTCGTGACTATCCTTGCCGGTGGCGGCCGGTGCCGTCTGCGCGGTGGCCATGCTCCGCTCCTTCCGTTTGGGCGAGCTTCCACTCAAAGGCTACACGCCCGCAGCGTAAGCTGCAATGAGAGGGGGCTGTGGTTAGTATTACGGCTCGTCTCGGGAGAACGACCCATGCAGCGCGGCGCCATCCTCACGTTTTGCATCTGCCTCTGCCTGCCGACCGTGGCCCACGGCGCGACGCTGAGGGAGGCGCGCCGGCTGCTCCGCACCGGCAACTACGCCGCCGCCGAAGCGGCCTTCGCCAAGCTGGGCCCCCGCGAGGGAGCCGCCGCCCTCGTCGGTCTCGGGCGCGTGCAGCTCGAGACGGGCCGCCACGCCGAGGCGCAGAAGAGCGCCGAACGTGCGCTCGCACGCGCTGGGGGCGGCGCCGCTGCGGCCGAGGCGCTGACGCTCAAGGGCGAGGTCCTCCGCGCCCGCGGGGAACGGCCCGCCGCCGAGCAGGCCTTCAAGCAGGCGCTCGCCAAGCACGCCAAGGCCCATCGCGCGCGCGCCTTTCTCGGACTCGTGCAGCTCGAACGCGGCCAGGCCGCCGAGAGCCGCGCCACCTTCGACGTCTTCTACGACGACTTCAAGGGCGAGCGGCTCGACCAGGCCAGCTCCGAAGAGCTGACCTACGTGGCGATGGCCTGCCGCTACACCGACAACTTCCGCGACGCGAGCGACACCTATGGCGACGCGGTGAAGGCCGACCCCGAGAACGTAGAGGCCCACGTGCAGTGGGGCGAGATCTCGCTCGAGAAGTACGAGGCGGGGCACGCCGAGAGTCACTTCAACGCCGCGCTCAAGACCAACCCGCGCCACGTCGGCGCCCTGCTCGGGCTGGCGCGCGTACACGCCGAACGGGACAACGACGTGCGCAAGGTGGAGAAGCTCCTCGACCAGGTGCAAAAGACGAGCCCTCAGGACGCCGACGCGCTGGTGCTGCGCGCGCAGCTCTTGGTGGACAACGAGGAGAACGGCAAGGGCGAGGCGCTGCTCGCGCAGGTCCTCGCGCGAAACCCGAACCACCTCGACGCGCTGGCCGTGCTCGGCACGAGCCAGTTTCTGCGAGACGACCTCGCCGCCTTCAAGCGGACCAAGGCGCGCGCCCTGGCGCTGAACCCGCGCAACACGGCCTTCTTTCGCACGGTGGTCGAGCTCGGCGTGCGACACCACCGCTACGCCGAGGCGGTGGAGCTCAGCCGCGAGGCGGTGAAGCTCGACCCGCAGGATTGGTACTCGCTGGCCGACCTCGGGCAGAACTACCTGCGCCTCGGAGAGGACGAGCTCGGCCTGAAGTACCTGCGCGAGGCCTGGAAGGGGGACCGCTTCAACGTGAAGAACTACAACCTGCTCAACCTGTTCGAGCAGGTGGTCGCCAAGGAGTACGAGTTCATCTCGTCACCGCACTTCAAGCTGCGCGTGCACAAGAAGGAGCGGGCCGTCCTCGAACGTACGGCGGTGCCGGTGCTCGAGCAGGCCTACGCGGCCTACGTGAAGAAGTACCGCTTCACGCCGAAGGGTCCGATCGTCGTCGAGCTCTTTCGCGAGAAGGAGCACTACGCCGTGCGCACCATCGGCCTCGGCGAGCTCTCGGCCCTCGCCGTCTGCTTCGGGCGCGTCATCACCTCGACGAGCCCGGTCGCCGCCCAGTTCAACTGGGGGCAGGTCCTCTGGCACGAGCTGAACCACGTCTTCACCATCCAGATGAGCCGCTCGCGCGTGCCGCGCTGGCTCACCGAGGGGCTCGCCGACCTCGAACCCACGCTCGTGCGCGCCGAGTGGAAGCGCGAGAACGACTTCGACATCTACAAGGCCATCACCTCCGGGCGCCTGCACGGGCTCGCCTCGATGAACAGCGCCTTCAGCCGGGCGCGCAGCATCCAGGACATGGTGGTGGCCTACTACCAGGGGAGCCTGCTCGCCGCGTACCTCATCAAGCAGTTCGGGCTCGGCAAGGTGCTCGCCGCGCTCGCCGACTACGGCCGCGGAAAGCGCACCGAGACGATCCTGCCCGCCCTGACGGGTCTCGACCTTCCGACCATCGACCAGCGGTTTCGGGCGGCGGAGCTCCAGCGCCTCTCGGTCTACCGCAAGAGCTGGTTCGTGGACCTCGAGGGGTACGAGGCGCTCGAGAAGTACGAACAGGCGGCGAAGGCCAAGCCCGACGACCCGGCGACGCAGGCCCAGCTCGCGCTGGCGTCGCTCGCCTCGGGGAAGCGCAAGGAGGCCGAGGCCGCGGCGCAACGGGCGCTCGGCAAGAACCCGAAGGAGCGCCTCGGACTCTACGTCAGCGCCCAGCTCGCGCTGATGGGGGGCCGCCGCCCCGAGGCGGAGGCGCGCTTCACCCAGCTCCTCGGCACGGGCGCCGACGGCTACGAGGTGCGCCTCGAGCTCGGAAAGCTGGCGCTGGCGCGCAACGACGCGAAGGGTGCCGAGGCGCACCTCGCGCAGGCCAAGCGCCTCGACCCCGAGCAGGGGGCGCCCTACGCGCTCCTCGCCTCGGCGTACGAGAAGCGGGGGCAGACCGACCAGGTGATCGCCGAGCTCAAGCCGCTCGCGCACCTCGAGCAGCAGGTCCTCTCGTTCACGATGAAGCTCGTGTCTCTGCTCGCCGCGCGGGGCGACCACGCCGGGGTACGCACCTACGGCGAGATGGCCTACTACATCGCACCGGGCTCGGCGAAGCTGCACCGCCTGCTCGCCGCGGCGCACGCGGCCCCGGCCCCGACGCCGCGGCTCGAGAAGGCCATCTGGCACCTCGAGACGGCGCTCCTCTGCGAGCCGGAGAAACCGGCGGAGCTCCACGTCGAGCTCGCGCGGCTGCATCTGCGCCGGGGGGACAAGCGGCGGGCGCGGATCGCCGTCACGCGCGCCCGCGCGCTGGACCCCAAGGTCCAGGGACTCGCGGAGGTGGAGAAGAAGCTCTAGCTCTGGGTTAAAACTGCAGCAGGAAACCGAGGCTGCCGCCGCGGGCCGAGAGCTGCGGGGCGATGACCCAGCGCGGGGCGGAGGGACGGTCGGTCGCGGCGGCCGAGTCGTCGTCGGTGCGCGCGGGGCGGGCCTTCTTGCGCGGGGCGAAGGCCTTGTAGGCGAAGATGGCGGTCACGATCGCCGACGCCGCGGTCGCGCCGATGAGGATGTTCACCACCGTCGCGCGCGTGCCGCCCTTGTCGCAGGTCTGGCGCAGCTCGTCGAACCGGCCGGCGAACCCGCAGGCGTCGGCGTCCCCGTTCTCGAAGGCGCGCTTCTGTTCCTGCTCGAGGGTGATCTCGCGTCGCGAGTGCTGCAGCAGCAGGTTGTCCACGATGTCGTTCTTCGTGTTCTGCAGGTTCAGCACCGACAGCCCGGTCACGAGGATCACCACCCCGAGAGCCACGGTCCCGGCGAGCCCCGTGAAGAAGGCCCCGCGCCACCCGGAGCGTCGATCCTCGGGCTCCGGCGTCACGGGCTTCACGGGGACGCCGACCTTCGGCCCCGCGACCTCCGCCCGCTCGAGGACGGCCTCGACCCGCGCGGACTGTCCCCCGGTGACCACCACGCGCTGCGAGAAGGTCCGATAGCCCGGCTTGGTCACCTCCACGACGTAGGTCCCGGCGAGCAACCGCTGCGAGATGGGGCGCTCTCGGGAACAGGTTCCGACGGCCTCGGTCCCGATCGTGACCTGGGCCTCGTCCGCCGCGCAGGTCACCGTGAGCTCGCCCTTGCCCGGCACGAAGAGCGCGCGGGCGAGCCGCTCCACGGCGCGACGCGGCTGCGCGCCTTCTGCCGCCGTGAGCTTCTCGTTGACGAACTTCTCCACGCGGGCGGTCGGCACGTCGAGCAGCTTGAGCCCGAGCTGGTAGCCGCGGCCGACCCGCCGCACGGTCCCCCAGAGGAGCTTGCCGGCCTGGAGCGAGCGCCCCACGCGGGCCATGCACTCGTCCGCCTCGTCCACGCAGCCGAAGACCAGCTTGATCTCGTCGAGCGCCTTGCCGGGCACCAGTCGGTAGCCCGAGGTGCGCGTCACCAGCTCGCGAAGCACCGTGGAGACGCGGCCCGCGACGTCTACCGAGGCGTCGAGCGGGTCCACCCCCAGCACGGCGACGGCGGTCTGCGCGTGGGCACGCCCTGGGGCGAGGCCGACTCCGAGGAGAAGAATCAGGGCGCCCAGCCGTCGCATGTTCGTGCCTCGCCTCCCGTTCAGCTCGGCCCATTATAACGAAGGCCGTCGTCGGTCTCCAACTTCCGCCGCCATTCCAACGTGATTCCAGTCGGCGGCCACCGCACCGGTCGCCTCGGCGAGCGTGACGACCGTCTCACCTTCCGCCCGTTGCCTGGCACCTACCCGTGGGCTATGGTGCGCGCGCACAGGGGCTCCGCATCGAGTCCCGTCGAGGAGGAATGTCATGTTGCTGCGACCGACCCTGAAGATCCTCGCCGCTTCCCTGAGCATCGCGCTCCTCTCGGGGAGCCTCGCGCTGGCCCAGACGCCCCCCGCGCCCCCGCCGCCGCCGGAGGGGGACGAGCCGCCGCAGCCGACCTTGCCCACGACCCCCGGCCAGCCGGCGGCCACCCCGACGACGCCCGCGACCCCCACGACGCCGACCACGCCCGCGACTCCGGTAGCGACCCAGAACGCCGCCACGCCGAGCGTCGGCCAGCCAGCCTCCAGCACCGACCCGACCTCTCCCGTGGTGCGCGCCGAGGCCGGCAACTGGGGCATGTTCTTCCGCTTCGGCGGGCTCGCCACGATGACGCACGTGGGTGAAGCCCAGGCCGTGGCGGCCGGCGCGCTCCTCACGATGGTCGGCATGAAGCCGGTGATCAACGCCAACTGGCGCATCCCCTTCTACTTCGGCGCCGTCGTGCGCGTCACGAAGCCGGACGTCGCCGACGCGGTGGCTGACTACGGCCTGCGCGTAGGGGCCGGCTTCGAGTACCACTTCCGTACCTGGCGCCGCATCTCTCCCTTCGTCGGAGGCGGCTTCACCTTCGGCGTGGTGGACCCCGCCGGTCCGAACAACTGGCGCTTTGGCTTCGGCTTCGGACCGACCCTCGGCGTGGAGTACTACATCGGGGATCGCGTGAGCCTCACTGCCCAGTACCTCTTCGCTCTCGACTTCGAGCTCCAGAGCGGCGCGTTCGTCTTCACCATGGCCACGGCCTCTGGAGGTGCGCTGACCGTCACCTACTATTTCTAGAACACCGCACCGAAGGAGGTCTCCATGCGCTTCCGGAGCTTGGTATGGCTCGCCAGCCCGATGTGGCTCTCCGCCTGCAACGGAGGTGGCGCTCCGTTGCCCCCGTCGAACTGGACCCCGGGCGGCTACTACGAGGTCCCCGGCGCGTCGGAGTGGGGGAGCTCCACGAGCGGAGGCGGGGGCGGCATCGACGGGGACTGGTTCTGCTGCAAGGACGCGAACTGCGAGCGCGTCGACGACAGCGGCCTACGGATCGCGGGGAACAAGTGGACGGCCCTCGACGCGCCGGGCTCGACCCTCGACGCGAACGAGGAGTACTGCGAGGTTCGAGGGGTCGCGGGCAGCGTGGAGCAGGGCGCCGGCACGGTCCGGATCCTGACGGCCAACGGCGGGCTCGCCCTGGAGATCACCTACTCCGGCACGGGCGACCGGGTCACCGCCAAGGTCAGCGACGGGTCCTCGTCGCGCGCCGTCACCGTGCCCTGCCTGCGCGTCTCCCCGCCGCGCTCGAAAGGGCCGTGCGTGCAAGACAGCCCCACGCCGCTCCCGGGCAACGGCAGCAGCAGCAACGACCCGCCGCGCGCGCCGTGACGCGCGAGCGCCCCGCGCCCGCGCCCGGGCCCGACCTCACGGGGCAGGTGGCCATCGTCACCGGCGCCACGCGCGGGATCGGTGCGGCGATCAGTCGCTCGCTCCTCGAGGCGGGCGCCGCCGTCCACGCCATCTACGCGCGCGACGAGGAGGCCGCGACGCGCTTCTGCGACGGACTCGGCCCGCTCGCCGAGCGCGTCTCGCTCCACGCCCTGGACGTCGCGGAGCCGACCGCCGTGGAGAGCCTCTTCGCGGCGCTCCCCGCCCCGCCGCAGATCCTCGTGAACAACGCCGGGATCCGCCAGGACGCCCTCGTGGGCCTGACCTCCCTCGCCTCCTGGGAGCGGGTCCTCGCGGTAAATCTCACGGGCGCGTTCCACCTCTGCAAGCTCGCGGTGCGCGCAATGCTCGGCGCGCGCTACGGCCGCATCGTCAGCCTCACCTCGCCGTCGGGGCATCTGGGTCTCGCCGGCCAGGGGAGCTACGCGGCGTCGAAGGCGGGCCTCACCGCGCTCTCCCGCTGCCTGGCCCTCGAGGTCGCGACCCGCGGCATCACGGTGAACTGCGTCTGTCCGGGCCTGGTCGAGACCGACCTCGTCTCCGGCCTCCCGGCGGAGCGGCTGGCCGAGCTCACCGCGCAGATCCCGCTGCGACGGGCCGCGCGCCCCGAGGAGATCGCGAGCGCCGTGCTCTACCTCGTCTCGCCCGCGGCGAGCTACGTCACGGGCACCACGCTCTTCGTCACGGGCGGCCTCGGCTGACCTGACCCTCCTCCCCGCACGCGACGCGCTACTTGTCGTGGTCGGTCGAGGCCCCTTCCTCGCTCGGAAAGCGGTGACGCGCCGAGATCACGAGCTTGCGCATCGTGCTGAGCACGTCCGCGAGGCGAATGGGCTTGGAGAGGAAGAAGTCCGCACCAGCCGCGAGCACCGACTGGCGCAACGCCTCGCCGCCCGCGCTGACCCCGATGATCGGAATCGTCGCCCACCGCGGATCGGCGCGTAGCTTCCGGATGAGCGTCTCGCCATCCATCACGGGCAGGTAGATGTCGACCATCAGGAGGTCGAAGGCCTCCTGCTCGAGCATGGTCAGCGCCTCGCGACCGTCCCCCGCGTGCGCCGTCTCGAAGGCGATGTTGCCCGCGTGCCGCCGCAGGTGCGCCTCGAGCCCGCGACGGATCAGGTTCGCCACGTGGACGTTGTCCTCCACCACGAGGATGCGCACGGTGGCGGAGACGACCACCGACTCGTCCCCCGCGGCGATGCGCTGCACCAGCTCCCGGATGGCCTGCCACTCGGCCTCCTTCTTCTGGTCGAACTCGACGCCGACCGCCTGGTCTTCCCCCTCGGCCGGCTGGACCCAGCGCACCACGCCGCGCAGAGCAACGGTCGTCAGGAGCCCCGGGAAGGAGAGCAGGAGCTCCACCTCCTCGCCCGCGACGAGGGAGCGGCTCGTGCGGATCATCGTCCCGCCCTGGCTGATGTTGGTGGTGTAGTCTTGCAGGAAGCCGTCGAGGCTCCCGTACTCCACCTTGAGCACCAGGTTCGTTCGCGCGTGGATGCGACGATCGTCGTCGCTGTCGCCGGACGAGTCCTCGGTCACGTTCCCCTTCGCGCCGCCGGACTCCACGGCAGGCCGTTCGGACCTCCGCCCCCCTCTGGCCGGGCCACCCTTGCCCAAACGCCTCCGCCGAGGATTCATGCGCTCTTCCTAGACCTCTCCCACTCTATCCCGCCCCCCCGAAACAGGCAAACGCACGGTGAAGGTCGTGCCCGTTCCAGGCGTGCTCTCCACGGCGATCCCGCCGCCGTGCTCCTGCACGATCTGCTGCGTGAGCGCCAGCCCCAGCCCCGTCCCGCCTTCCTTGGTGGAGAAGAAAGGTTCGAAGACCCGCCCGAGGTGGACGCCGTCGATCCCGGGGCCGGTGTCGGCCACCCGCACCTCCACCGCGCCCTCCTCGGCCGCGGTGGTGACCCGCAGCACCCCTCCCGTCGCTGCCATCGCCTCGCCGGCGTTGCGCACGAGGTTCAGAAAGGCCTGCCGCAGCTGATTCTCGTCGGCCTGGATCGTGGGCACCCCGCCCGGCGCGTACTCGAGCTTCACGCCGCGACCCGCCAGCTCGCCGGACATGAAGGAGAGCAGGCTGCCCAGGATCTCGTTCACGTTCTCGGTCTCGAGGTTCGGCTTCGGCAGGCGCGCGAAGGCCAGGTACTCCTCGGTGATGCCAGTCAGGCGATCCACCTCCTTGCGGATCGCGCCGCAGAGAGCCCGCGCCTCCTGGCTCGCGTCGGGAGCGAAGGCGGTCAGCTCCTCCTCGAGCATCTCGGTGTTGAGCGAGATGGAGCTGAGCGGATTGCGCACCTCGTGCGTGATGTGCGAGGCGAGGAGCCCCGCGGCGGCCATGCGCTCGCTGCGGATGAGGCGTTGCTCGCGCTCCTCGACGGCGGAGGCCATGTGGTTGAACTCGGCGGCCAGCACGCCGAGCTCGTCGTCGGAGGGGACGTTCACGCGCCCGGCGTAGTCCCCGCTCCCGATGCGCTTGGTCCCCTCCACGAGCGTGCGGAGCGGGCTCAGCGTGCGACGCGCGCGCAGGGTCACCGCGAGGCTGACGAGGAGCACCAGGAGCACCAGCGCCGAGCCGGCCCAGACGGTGGCGCGCTGATCGGCCTCCACCTCGAGGGCGGCCGCCTCGACCTCGCCGCGCAGAAGGTACCGCAGACGCCAGATGCGGCTGCCGAGCTTGCGCTCCTGCCCGAGCAGCGCCTCCCCCACCTGGCGCAGCTGCCACCCCTCCCCCCCCTGCGCGCCGAAGAGCCGGTCGAAGCGCCCCTCGTGGCCGGCGAAGGCCTGCTCGAGCTCGCGCAGGCTGGTCTCGATGCGCCGCAGCACCTGGACGTCGCGATGACCCGCCTGCGCCGCGAGCGTGCGGTGCACGAGTTGACGCGCCGCACGCACGCGATTCAGCCGGTACTGGCGGGCCAGCTCCACCTGACGTTGCACGAAATCGGAGATGCCGCCCCCCGCGGCCCGCTCGGCCACGGTGGTGAGCAGGTTCCCCTGCGTCACGTGCAGCTCCCCGAGGAGCAGCGTCAGGCGCAGGTAGCTCCGGTTGATGAGGGCGAGCTGCTCGCGCACGGCCTGCATGCGGTAGATGGCGAAGCCCATCACGCCGCCGAAGGCCAGCATCAGCACGAGGAAGCCGCCGAAGATGCGGCCCGAGATCGACCGGGGCATGCTGGCCACGGTTGTACCGCGCAGAGGCGCGAACCGCCAATCGCCGTCGGGTGTGCGGGCTCTGCGCCGGTGTGACGCCGGTGCCACAAGGCTGCGGGCGGCCCGCCGCGTAACACCTGGAGGAAGCGCGACGGCGACCCGGCGCGAGCGGTGGCACACGGGTTGCTCCTTAGCAGTGAAGGCCGCGCGGTGGAGGCAACGATCGGCATGGGTCGAGCGCCAGAGAGAAGGATGCCTCGCGCTCTGGCGGCCTCGGTGGCCCTGCACCTGCTGGCCGTGCTGCTCTGGCTCGTGACCCCCGAGGGCGAGCCTGCCGCCGTGACCCCCGACGCCGTGACCGAGGTCGTGCTCGAACCGATGCGCTCTCACGGGACGCGCCCCGGCACCGCTCGCACCCTGCTCGCCCCCGCCGACCCGGTGCCCCGGCCGAAGACCGCGGCGTCCGAGCGCGCCGTGCGCTCCTCGGGTGCGAGGCCTCGCGGAGCCGCGCCGCCCAGGACCCGTGCCACCCGCGAGCCCGGGCGCGGCCAGACCGAGGGCTCCCACCGTGCCGGCCCACCGCTCGACCCGTGCCTCTTGCGCATGCGGGGCTGCGATCGCCCGTCGGGCAGCGCCGCACAGGCCCCCGCCTCGCGCCACGTGGGAAAGGATCGACTGGCCACCTTCCGCCCGCGTCACCCGACCGACGCGACGGCCAGGGCCCCCGCGGTGACCACGCGCGAGCGCCTCGACGGGCTCGAGCTGGCGCGCTACGAGGACGGCGGCCGCCTGCTGCGAAACCTGGGCGACCGCGAGCGCCCTCCGGGCCTCGGCGAGGTGGGGCTCCTGACGCTCGCCACCCTTCCCTTCGGCGGCTCCACCGGGCGTCAGGCCTGCGACCCCTATCGGCAGCTGCCGCGCAGCTCCGAGCGCCTGCTGGTGCTCTTCGTGGACACCTCCGGCTCGATGCAGCAGCAGAAGAGAGCCCCCGCCGCGGTGATCTGCGCCGCCGGCGCCGCGCTCTCGGCCCTCTCGCGCCGCTATCCGGTGGCCCTCGTCAATTTCTCCTCGGAGAGCATCCTGCTGCGCCCCACGAAGCAGGTGGACGAGCTCCACCGCCTGCTCACCCTCCAGCAAAAGGGCCAGACGCGCCTGCCGCGGCCCAGCGACCTGGCCCTCCGCCACTCGCTGCCCAGGGACTACGTCATCGTCACCGACACGGGGATCGAGAACCTCGCTCAGGTGCTGCCGGCGTACCGGCGCGCGATCGCCGCCGACGCGCGAAACCGCGCGCTGGTCTTCGTCGTCGGAGAGGGGAGCGACAAAGAGGAGCGCCTCCTCGCGAGCGCCGGCTTTTCGCTCGAGGCGGTCGAACGCTCCGGCCAGGACTTCGCCACCTACGCGCTGAAGACGCTGCGGCGCTTGCTCTTCCGGTGACCTCGCGCGCCGCGGAGAGCGGCACACCGCCTGGCGCCGCCCGAAGCCGGCGTGCATCATAGAGATCGATGGTCTCGCGGCTCTCCTTCCACGCCACCGGCGCGACCGCCGCGCTCGTGCTCGCCCTCGGAGCGCTCGCGCGGCCGGCTGCCGCCGCTCCCGAAGCCGTGCGCGTGGAGCTCCTCA
Organism: Deltaproteobacteria bacterium; assembly: GCA_020848905.1. Taxonomy (NCBI): domain Bacteria; kingdom Pseudomonadati; phylum Myxococcota; class Myxococcia; species Deltaproteobacteria bacterium. Next base: position 50,192 of record JADLHG010000061.1, on the reverse strand, counting down.
CGATGGGACGCGGGGAGGACCTCTACACGCGCTTCGGGCACGCCGCCTTTCGCGTGCGGGGCGGCGGCCACGACGACGCGGTCTACAACTACGGCTACACGGACTTCGGCGCCCCGGGCCTGATCTTCGATTTTCTGCGCGGCAAGGCACGCTTCTGGGTCGTGGCGGACAGCTACGCGGCGACGGTGCGCTATTACCGGCGCGAGAACCGCGGCATCCGGCGCATCCCGCTCAACCTGACCGACGCGCAGCACCGCGCGCTCGCGAGCCGCCTGGCGCGAAATCTCCTGCCCGAGAATCGCACCTACACCTATCACCACTACCTCGACAACTGCACCACGCGCCTGCGCGACCTCCTCGACGACGTGACGGGCGGCGCGGTCGAGCGGCAGCTTCGGGGCCGGCCCACCGGCTATACCTTCCGCGACCTCACGCGCGAAGGCTTCGCCGGGCGGCTCGAGGTGCTGGCGCTGAGCGAGCTCCTCCTCGGCCGCGCGCTCGACCGCCCCGTGGACGCCTGGACAGGGGGGTTTCTGCCGATGTTCCTCGAACCCGACCTGGGCAAGGTGCAGGTCGGCGGGCGCTCGCTCCTCGGGCCGGTCGACGTGCTGCACCGCCGCGTGGGTCCCGAGGCCAATCAGGGAAATCCGCTCGCCGGCGTGACGCTCCTCGGGCTGACCGCGGGAGGCCTCGCGCTCCTCGGCGCGCTCGCGCTCTATCTCGCGCGCAAACGTTCGCGCTGGACGGGGCTCTGCCTCGTCCCGTCGGCGCTGCTCGTGGGGCTGAACGGCCTGCTCGTCTGGAGCCTCGTCCTCTTCGTGAAGCTCCCCGAGATCCGCGAGAACGAACTCGCGCTGCTGCTCTGGCCGACCGACCTCCTGCTCCTCTGGCCGGCGGTACGGCTGCTGCGCGGACGCCTCTTCGTCGGGGCACTGCTCCGCGGGTATCTGAAGGCCCGCCTCGCCGGGGTGGCGCTGCTCCTCCTCGGACACGCGGTGGGGCTCCTGCACCAGGAGCCGCGCCTCTGGCTCCTCTTCGGGCTCGCGCTCGTGCCGGGGTGGCTCTGCCTGCTCCGGCTGCCGCGGACGCTCGAAGCAGAAGGCCCGCTCCCCTCCGCGACCGCCGTCGAGGCGTAGGGCCGGGCCCCGGCCTCGGCCCCGGGATTTCAGGCCCTTGTGAGATAACCGCGGAAATCGTCGCCCCGCCGCGCAAAAAAACCAGGCCGCCCCGCACTTCCCTTTCACAGCGAGCCATCGAAAGGGGATCCATGACGCGACGAAATCCGGCCTCTCGCAGACCCCTCGCCCGAGGAGGGCACCCGACGGAGGACCGGCCCCGCGCCGGGCTCGTGTCCCTCGTCCTTTTGGCCCTGCTCGGACCGGCGGCCTGCTCGAGCCAGCTCGCGGGGGGTCCGCTCGACGACGGGGGCCCCTCCGAGTACCGAGGTCACGACTCCGACGGCAAGGGAAAGGGGTGCCCCTGCAACGGGCGGACGCCCAAGTACTGCGAGTGTCGACCCGACAGCGGCGCTGTGCCGAGCGCCGACCTGGCCGCGCCCGCCGCGGACCTTGGCGCGCCGGGCGCGGACCTCGCCACGGTGAAGCGCGACAGCGGCGTGGCGACGGATACTCTGCGCGTCGCCGACGCGCGCGTGGCGACGGACACGACGCGCCCACCGACCGCCGACTCCTCCGCGCCCCCTCCCGGCGGCACGACGCCGCTCTGGCACGCGGACGCCGACAGCAACGGCATGGCCGCCTGGAAGAACCAGCAGGAGGCCTACCCCGATCGTCTGGACCTCGTGACCGACCCCGAGGGCCGCTTCGGCAAGGTCTACCAGGCCAAGCTCGTGGACGGGGACCGCTACACCGACGGAAAGGCCCGCTGCGAGCTCTACGGCTCGGTCCTGCCGAACGGCACCTACTTCAAGTACGTGGAGGGCGACGACCTCTACTTCGGCTGGCGCACGCGCATCAACGCCGGCATCGCCTTCCGCTCGAGCGGCAACGGCGGGAATCTGACGCAGTTCAAGGGCGACTCGTCGTGCGGCGGCCCGGCCATCGGACTCACCTTCTACGACGGCAAGGTGAGCGTGCGCTCGGAGCTCTACGGCGTGATGTGGTACGGCCCGAGCGTACCGGCCTTCGCCGGCGCGTGGCACGACCTCGTCTTCCACATCAAGTTCTCCAAGAGCCAGAGCGTGGGGTTCGTCGAGCTCTGGCTGGACGGCGTGCGGCAGACCTTCAAGGACGGCAGCACGCAGTACCGCATGCCCACGATGTGCCCGGGCGACGCGTACGTCTATCTCAAGATGGGGCTCTACCGCAGCTCGGAGCTCACCGGCACGGCCTACCACTGGATCGAGAGTCCGCGCATCGGCACGTCGTTCGCGTCGGTCGTGCCCCGGTAGATCGCGGCGCGCGCGCCTGCCGAGGAGGCACGGTCGGACGAAGGGTCCCTTAAGGGTGAACTCTCGCCGGAAAGGCGCTACGATCGCGAGCGTGCACGACCCTCGACGGCGAGCGCGACTGATCGGACGCTGGGGGGTGCGCGCGCTCCCTCTTGCGAGCGCGACCTGGCTCGCGGCCTGTCAGCTCTCGCTCCCGACCCCCTCCGGGCTCGCCCCGGCGCGCGGCGACGGAGGTCTCGACCACGGGGCGGCGCAGCGCGACACCCGCACCACGGACGCGACGCAGCCCTTGCCGCACGACGCCGGAGGCGACGCCGCGTCTGGCGGCGCGTGGAAGGCGGTCACGTCTTCGGTCTCCGAGTCGCTCTACGGCCTCTGGGGAACCGACGCGTCGAACCTCTGGGCCGTGGGGGCCGGCGGCGTGATCCTGCGCTGTCAGGGCGGGAGCTGGAGCCGCGCGACCTCCCCGACGAGCGCCGCGCTGCAGGCCGTCTGGGGCGACGGAGCGGGCCACGCCTTCGCCGTCGGCGCCGGGGGCACCATCCTCGCGCTCCAGGGCGAGAGCTGGCGCGCCGAGGCGAGCCCCGTCACCACGGATCTCACCAGCGTGTGGGGGAGCTCGCCCTCGAGCGTCTGGAGCGTCGGGTCGGGCGGCGCGATCCTGCGCTACGACGGGACGAGCTGGACGCGCGCAACGAGCCCCACGACGTCGAACCTCCTCGGCGTCTGGGCCTCGAGTTCGGGCGACGAGGCCTGGGCCGTGGGAGAAGGGGGGACGATCCTGCGCCACGGCAGCGCGCCCGGCGCCTGGGTCCCGGACGCGTCTCCCTCCGGCAGCACGCTGCGAGCCGTCTGGGGGCGCTCCGCGGAGCGCGTGTGGATCGTCGGTCACGGCGTGATCCTGACCCGCAAGGCCGGCGCGTGGGACAAGCTGAACCCCGCCTTCACGGCCAAGCCCTTCCGCGCCATCGCCGGCCGCGCGCTTCCGTCCCTCGAGGACGACGTCTGGACCGTGGGCAGCGACGGCAACCTGGCGCGCCTGCTCGGCGGCACGTGGGCCCCACAGCCGAGCGGCAGCAGCGCCACGCTGCACGCGCTGTGGATCGGCGCCTCGGGGGAAGGCTGGATCGCCGGAGGGGGCGGCACCCTCCTTCAGTACCGGCCATGAACGCCCGCGAAGCCTCCTCGAACCTGGCCTCGCGCGTCTCCGCTCGCCTCGACGAGGCCGCGCGCGCCGAGCTGGCCCATGCTCCGGAGCTCGTGGAGTCGCTCGAGGCGGCGCTCCGCGAGGGGGTCGCCGCCTGGCCCGCGGTCTCCGTCGAGCTCGACCGCTTCTGCGCCCATGTGGCGGCCCGCTTCCCCCGCGACTCCGCCCTGGCGCGTCTCCTGCCGCGCTGGCGCCTCGGCGACCTCTACCTGGCCTTCGCCTGCGCCGAGGGGAGTCCGGCCGCGCGTGACGCGTTCTACGCGGAGTTCGTCCCGCGCCTTCGCGCCACGCTGCGCCAGCTGCGTCTGGGCGCAGCGCTCGCCGACGAGCTGGAGCAAGAGCTCCTCCTGGAGCTCTTCGTGGGCCGCGGCGGTTCGCCTCCGCTCCTCGCCGGCTACTCCGGCCTCGGGCACCTCTCGACCTGGCTTCGCGTGGTCGCCGAACGCACCGCTCGCCGGGGCCTCGGGCACGAGAAGCGGCACGCGAAGCTGGCGCAGGACCTGCTCGCCGAGGAGCTCTGTCGGGACGCGGCGAATCCGACCCTGAACCTCGCCAAGGCGAAATACCGCGAGCCGTTCCGCCGAGCCCTGCTCCGTGCGCTCGAGGGGCTCGCACCGAAGGAGCGGGCGCTGCTCCAGCAGCGCTTCGCCGACGGCCTCGGGCTCGAAGAAATCGCGGCCACCCAGCGCGTGCACGCGAGCACGATCCATCGCCGCCTGGAGCGCCTGCGCCAGACGCTGCTCGAACGCACGCTGGCCGGCCTGGCAGCGGAGCTCGAGATCCCCACCGAGGAGTGCTCCACCATCGTGCGTCTGCTTCAGGGGAGCTTCGAGGTGTCGCTCCGCTCCTTCTTCCGTGGACCGTCCGAGAGCAACGACGATGCGCCGTAGCCTCGTCGCGCTGCTGTTCGGCCTCGGCCTGGCCTCGAGCGGGCCGAGCGCCCTCGGCCAGCCTGCGGCGTCAATGACGGCCGAGTCGCTGCTCCGGCGCGCCGTGACCCGGGTGGCCGACGGCTCGTTTCGGGAGGCGCGGGCTCTGCTCGGGCAGGCCCTCACCCGGACCCGGGAGAGCGCCACGCTCGGGCAGGTCCACTTCTATCTGGGACTCATCGCCGCGGCCGAGGACCGGACCGAGGAGGCGCGCCTGAGCTTCCGTCGCGCGCTGAGCCACGCGCCGCACCTTCGCGCGGACCCGCACCGCTACAAGCCCCAGGTGGTGGCCCTCTTCGACGAGGTCCGACGCGCGCTGGCCGCCGAGCGCACGCTGGCCGCCGAGCGCGCGCTGGCCGCCGAACGCGCACCTCGTGCCCATCGCACCGAAGCGCGCCCCCGCGCTCCCGCTGCCGCCAAGGCCCCGCCGAAGAGTCCACCACCCCCTCGCGACGCCGCACGCCCCGCCCGCCGCCGGATCTGGACCTGGGTGGCGGGAGCGGCGGCGCTCGCCAGCGCGGCCGTGGCCATCGGCGTGGGTCTGGCCGCGCGGAGCGACCGGGACGCGGCCTGCGAGCTGCTCGCCGAGCCGAGCCTGCCCTGCGCCGAGCGGACCCGCTACGCCACGCCTGCCGCGCCGAGCCGCTACGAAGAGCTCCACGCCTCCATGGGGCGCAAGCTCGTCGGCGCGAACGTCGCGTGGGCCCTCGCGGGGGTGCTCACAGCGGGCGCGGTAGTGCTCTTCTGGCTGGAGGGACGCACGGAACGGGCCGCCTCGGATCGACCCCCCTCCGCCCGCGCGTGGCGCGTCCTCCCGCAGCTCGGTGCGGCTAGCGGCCTCTCTCTCGACCTGAGCTACTGATTCGCGGCCGACGCGCGCTCGAGCGCAAAGCGTACGCGCGCGTTCTCGCCCGGCTCGAGCACGACCCGCCGCGCGGCGGAGCGGTAGCCCGCTCGACGCAGCTCCACCCGGTGGACTCCCGCGGCGAGGCCGCGCAGGGTCAGCGCCGTCTGCCCCACCATCCTGCCGTCGAGGTACACGTCCGCCCAGAGGGGCGCTCCCCCCTCGGCCTCCTTGCTTTGCACGAGCAGGGTGGCCTGCCCCACCGCGCTGCGAACCACCGCGCTCCGCCGCGCCGTACGCACCCGCACGCGCGAAGGATCAGACACGGGCGGCTCCGGTCGGGGCTCGACCGTTCTCTCCGCCGAGACCGCCGGTCGCTCCCGCTCGACGGCCCCTCGCACCCGCGCGTCGGTGATCGTTGTCGCTGTCGCTGTCGTTGTCGCGGTCGTTGTCGCGGTCGCGGTCGCGGTCGTTGTCGCGGTCGCGATCCGCGAACCAGGTGACCTCTCGCCGTCGACGGGACGCGAGCCGAACCTCCACGCCATGACGGCCCCGAGACTCCCGAGTGCGACGACGCCCAGCGCCAGGACCCAGCCCCGCCGGGCCCGCCGCCCTTGCGACGCCGTCGAGCTCCGCAGCTCGGGCGGCGCCGCTCGGGCTCTCCCTTGCGCCTCGCGCACGGCGGAGGCGAACTCCTCCGCCAGCTCGCCCATCGAGGCCTGCCGCGCGGCCGGGTCCTTGCGCAGCGCCCGCCAGATGACCCGCCGGATGGGGCGCGGGATCGCGCGCCAGCTATCGACCTCCTGCACCTCCCCGTGCGCCACGTGCGCGAGAATCTCCTCGAGCGAGCGCCCGACGAAGGGCGAGCAGCCGGAGAGCGCCTTGTAGAGCGTGGCCCCGAGGGAGAAGATGTCCGCGCGCGCATCCGCCTCGGCCGACTGACCGAGCGCCTGCTCCGGCGACATGAAGCCGGGGGAGCCGAGCACCGTGCCGACGCGCGTGAGCTGCCCCTTCCAGCCCCCGGGCGCCTCGCGCGCGAGCAGGATCTTCGAGAGGCCGAAGTCGAGGAGCTTGACCCACGGCCCGCTCGCGTCGCGTCGACACAGAAATAGATGACTCGGCTTCAGGTCGCGGTGGATCACCCCCTGCCGGTGCGCGGCCTCGAGCGCCGAGGTCACCTGCCTCACGATCTCCCCCACCTCGACGAGGTCGCGCAGCGGTCCCTCGCGCCGCAAGCGCTCCGCGAGCGATTCGCCCTCGAGCAGGTCCATCACCATGAAGGGCGTGCCGTCATCCGAGTGGTTGAAGTCCACCACGTCCACGATGTGCGGGTGCGAGAGGCGGCTCGTGACCTCCGCCTCGCGCCGCATACGCGCGATGGCGTCGCGATTCTCGACCCCGGGTCCCGAGAGGAACTTCACCGCGAAGCGCTTGGGGAGCCGCGTGTGGGAGGCCTCGTAGACCTCTCCCATGGCCCCCTTCCCGATGAAGCGCGTGATGACGTAGGTCTGGTGCAGCACCTCGCCGCGACGGTCGCGCGGGCCGTCCCCCGCGCGCTCGGCGTCGTCTTGCGCCTCGTCGGTCTGGAGCGTGACCGCCACCGAGGAGGCCTCGGCGAGCGCCGCCGCACCGGCGGAGGTCACGAGCCAGCGGCAGTCGTCGCACTCGGCGAGGTGCGCCGCGACGCGCTCGTCCTGGTCCGCGGGAAGCAGCCCCTCGACGTACTGGATCGCCTGGTTCTCGTCGAGGCAGCGCATGGCCCGAAGGCTACTCTACCGCGCCTCTCGCGCCTCTCGCGCCTGCGCCCCGGAAGCGACCCCGACCCCGTGAGTGCGGTGCGGGCTCCGCAGGAGATCTCCATACTTCCACGTCGCGCGGCCTACATGCGTGGGAGCACCGCTGACCTGCGCGGCCAGGTTGCCCGCCTCAGGTCAACATATTGTAATCAAAAGCCTCATTCGGGCCTTGCATTGGGTCCGACCGCCGTGCTCTAGTGCACTGCAAACAAGAGGTGGCACTTCATGGCAACCGCGCGCCTCGTCGGAGGGCGGCCGGTAGCCGGCGTGTTATGCAGTCTCGTCGGGCTGACGGCTGGCTGTATCTCTGGAGAAGTCTCGCAGGACCCGGTGGGGCGCCTGAAGCCCCGCCAAGATGCTCGCGTGAATCCGCCACCACCGGCTACGCCCGACGCGGCGCGGCCGGTACAGACGCCCATCGAGCCCGCCCCCGACCTCGGGCGGCCCCCCGACGCCCGCACCCCCGACGCGCCGCAGCCGGACGTCGGGCCGCCGAACCCGTGCGTGGGGCAGGAGTTCCCCTTCAACGGGCACTGCTACTCGATGCTCGGCTACAAGTGGATCGACTTCGCCACGGCCAAGGCCATCTGCGCGCAGGTCAAGGCGCAGGTCGCGAGCATCGGCTCGGCCGCGGAGAACGATTTCATCTTCAGCCTCATGCCGCTCTTCGTGCAGTCGGCGTGGATCGGCCTCGAGCGCAAGCCGGGGAACCTGTCCGAGTTCACCTGGCCGAGCGGCGAGCCGGTCACGTTCAAGAAGTGGACGCCGGGCGAGCCCAACAACTCGAAGGGGATCGAGCAGTGCGCGATCATGTTCGGCGCGTACAAGAACGATCCGTCGCTGCACGGCAAGTGGAACGACGTCCCGTGCGTCGAGCCGCCCCGCGATTCGGTGATCTGCGAGCGCGTCCCGCCCGCCACGCCGCCCACCGGCCCCTGACCCTCCGCTCACCCCGCCCCTGACCCTCCGCTCCCGGGCGGTGCTATGCTGCGCCTTCGTCGATCGCGCAGCCAATGCACGAACCACCCACAGCCACCCGCTTCGACGGTGATCCCGAAGGCCTCGCGCGCACGCCGACCGAGGCGGATCGCGCTGCGCCGCACCCGCTCTACTGCATCTGGGAGCTCACGCTGCGCTGCGACCTCGCCTGCCGCCACTGCGGGTCGCGCGCCGGCAAGGGGCGCGCCGCGGAGCTCTCGACCGAGGCCTGCCTCGCGATCGTCGAGCAGCTGGCCGAGGTAGGCGTCCGGGAAGTAACGCTCCTCGGCGGCGAGGCGTATCTACGAACCGATTGGCCCACCATCGCGCGCGCCATCTCCGAGCGAGGGATGATCTGCGGTCTCCTCTCGGGGGGGCGCAATCTGACCGCGGAGCGCGTCGGCCAGGCCGCCGACGCCGGGGTACGCACGATCTGCATCTCGCTCGACGGGCTCGCGCGCACGCACGACGCGCAGCGGGGCGTCGCGGGCTCCTTTCGGGCAGCGCTCGCCGCCTGCGAGAACGTGGTCCGGCGGGGCCTCTCCCTCGTGAACAACACGCAGCTCAACCGGCTCTCGGCCCCCGAGCTCCCCGCGCTCGGGCAGCTCCTCGCACGCCTGGGCAGCACCGGCTGGCAGGTGCAGCTCAGCGTGCCGATGGGGCACGCCGCCGACCGACCGGCCTTCCTCCTGCAACCCTACGAGCTGCTCGAGCTCTTTCCGCTGCTCGCCTGGGTCAAGCAGCGCATCCTCACCCCCGCGGGGGTCTCGCTCTTCCCCGGCAACAACGTGGGCTACTTCGGGCCCTTCGAGGCGGCGCTGCGCTACGGCGGCGAACGAGGCGCGCACTGGACCGGTTGCCAGGCGGGAGAGTGGGTGCTCGGCATCGAGGCCGACGGTACCGTCAAGGGCTGCTCGTCCCTCCCCTCGGAGAGTTACGGCAAGGGCTCGCTTTCCACCGCGCGCCTCGCCACCTTGCTCGCCGAGACGCCGGGGTTCGCCGCGCTCGCGCGACGCGGACGCGAGAGCCTCTCCGGCTTCTGTCGCGACTGCTACTACGCCGAGATCTGCCGCGGCGGCTGCTGCTGGACCGCGCACTGCTTCCTCGGCGCCCCCGGGAACAACCCGTACTGCATCCACCGGGCCCTCGAGCTCGAGAGCCGCGGCCTGCGCGAGCGCGTCGTACGCGTGGCGCCCCCGCCCGGGCGGCCCTTCGATCACGGTCGCTTCGAGCTGGTCGTGGAGCCCGCGGAGGACTCCTCCGGCGAGCCCCGGATCGGGCCCCGCGCGCCGTCCATCGCCGGTTTCCCGCTCGACGACGCGCTGGCGCTCACGCCGGAGAGCCCCGGCGCGTGGCCCGCGGAGACCCTCGAGGCCTGGCTCGGCATTATTTGAACGACGTTTCTAGAACTCTCACACCCCTTACCGAGAGGCAGCCATGATTCGCCCCGAAGACGTGTTTGCGTACCACTCGGGCGGGCGCCCGGGAAAGATCCAGGTCGTCCCGACCAAGCCGCTCCTCACCCAGCGCGACCTCTCGCTGGCCTACACGCCCGGCGTCGCCCAGCCCTGCCTCGAGATCCAGCGCGACCCGGAGCTCGCCTTCGCCTACACCGCCAAGGGCAACCTCGTGGCCGTCGTGAGCAACGGCACCGCGGTCCTCGGCCTCGGCGCGATCGGAGCCCAGGCGGGCAAGCCGGTGATGGAGGGCAAGGGGTGCCTGTTCAAGAAGTTCGCCGACATCGACGTCTTCGATCTGGAGGTGGACTCGCTCGACCCGGACGAGCTGATCAACATCGTGGCCAAGCTCGAGCCGACCTTCGGCGGGATCAACCTCGAGGACATCAAGGCCCCCGAGTGCTTCTACATCGAGGAGGAGCTCAAGCGCCGGATGGGCATCCCGGTCTTTCATGACGACCAGCACGGCACCGCGATCATCAGCGGCGCCGCCCTCCTGAACGCGGCGGAGCTCCAGGGCAAGCCGATGTCCGAGCTCAAGCTCGTCGTCTCGGGCGCGGGCGCGGCCGGCATCGCCTGCACGCGCTTCTTCGTCACGCTCGGCGTGAAGAAGGAGAACGTGATCCTCTGCGACTCGACCGGGGTGATCTACGAGGGGCGCGCCGAGGGGATGAACCCCTACAAGGCGCAGTTCGCGAGCCACACGCGCGCGCGGACCCTGGCCCAGGCCTTCGAGGGGGCGGACGTCTTCCTCGGTTACTCGGTCGGGGGCACGGTCACGCCGGCGATGGTCCAGTCCATGGCCGACCGCCCGATCGTCTTCGCGCTGGCCAATCCGACGCCCGAGATCTCCTACGAGGAGGCCCGCGCCTCGCGCCCCGACGTGATCGTGGCCACCGGGCGCAGCGACTTCCCGAATCAGGTGAACAACGTGCTCGGCTTCCCGGCCATCTTCCGCGGCGCGCTCGACGTGCAGGCCCGCGAGATCAACGAGGCGATGATGGTCGCCGCGGCGCACGCGCTCGCGAGTCTGGCCCGGGAGGAGGTGCCGGCGTCCGTCCAGGCGGCCTACGGGGGGCAGACCCTGCGCTTCGGGCCGGACTACATCATCCCCAAGCCCTTCGACCCGCGCGTCCTGACCTGGGAGGCGCCGGCGGTGGCGCAGGCCGCGATGGAGACCGGCGTGGCGCGACGGCGCGTGGACCTCGAGGCCTACCGGCTGCAGCTCGAGGACCGCGTCTACGGGCGCGTGCACCTCGAGATGCGCAAGATCCGCCAGCAGGCGAGGCAGGCGCCCAAGTGGGTGGTCTTCCCCGAGGGGGAGTCGGAGACGATCCTGCGCGCGGTGCGCATCCTGGTGGACGAAGGGCTCGCGCGGCCGATCCTCCTCGGCCGTCGCTCGCGGGTCGAGCAGCAGATGGCTCGCCTCGGGCTCGAGTTCGGCAACAAGGTGGAGGTCCTGCACCCCTCGGAGCACCCGCGCTTCGAGGAGTACTGCCGGCGCTACTCGGAGCTCCGCGCGCGACGGGGGGTGACGCTCGAGGAGGCGCACTACCGGCTGCGCGCGAGCCGCACGCACTACGCGATGATGATGCTCCGCGAGCTCGAGGTGGACGCCGCGGTGCTGGGCCTGACCACGCACTATCCCGAGGCGCTGCGGCCGGTCCTCGAGGTGATCGGGCTGCGACCGGGCGTCACGCGGGCCTGCAGCATGCACATGCTGGTCCTGCAGCACGAGGTGAAGTTCTTCGCCGATTGCACCGTCAACGTGGACCCCACCGCCGAGCAGGTGGCGGAGATCGCGCTCCTCACGGCGGAGAAGGTAGCCGAGCTCGGCGTGACGCCGCGCCTCGCGATGATCTCGTTCTCCAACTTCGGTTCGTCGCCGCAGGCGAGCTCGCGCAAGATGGCGCGCGCCACGGAGCTCGTGCGCGCCGCGCGGCCCGAGCTGGAGGTGGACGGCGAGATGCAGGTGGACGTGGCGCTCGACTTCGAGCTCCAGCGACGGCTCTACCCCTTCTGCCGGCTGACCGGACCGGCGAACACGCTCGTCTTCCCGAACCTCGACACGGGGCAGTCCTGTTACAAGATGATGAGCCAGCTCGGACACGCCGAGGTCGTGGGGCCGATCCTCCTCGGGCTGGAGCGACCGGTGGAGGTCATGCAGCGCGCCGACTCGGTGGACGCGGTGGTGCGCATGGCGGCCCTCGCCACCGTCTCGGCGCAGCGGGACCCGACCGTCGCCGCCCCCGGGGCGCTCTGCCTGCTACCGGGAGCGTAGAACGCCGCGCGCGTCGGCGGAGCGCACCGCACGCCGCGCGGGCGAGGAGCCCGATCCCGACGAGGAAGCTCGTGCTGGGAGACGGCGGCCTCGACGAACCGGCCACCGCACACCCCGCTGCGTTTGCCAGGAGGAGCTCACCCGCTCCGGCCTCTCGGAGCCAGGCCTCCGCCGCGTCCAGCCGGGTGACGTCGGTGCTGCGTCCGCAGGGGGGGAGGCTTCCGGAGACGAGCCCGATGACGTCGCCCCCCTCGTCGAGCACGGGCCCGCCCGAGTCGCCGTAGCAGCTCTGCCCGAGACCGGGCGCGTCTCCCCCGAGAACGAAGCGGAGCGGCGAGACGGCTGCCACGCGGCTCGTCGCCCGCCGACGGAGGGCCCCGTCCGTCCGGTCCTCGGCGGTGATCCCGTGGCCGAGGAGGGTGACGGTCTGGCCGGCCGCAGGGACCACGAAGGCCAGCGCGAGGGGCTCGATCGATGCGGGTGCGGGCTCTAGGAGCCTGAGGAGCGCGAGGTCGTAGGTGAGCGCGCGAAAGTCGTAGGCGGGGTGGCGCTCGGCGTGGGCCAGACCCTGCCAGCCCTCGAAGGTGACCGCGACACGCTCGCCCGTCTTCACGCAATGCGCGGCGGTGAGCGCGAGCCGCCGTCCGGCGAGGGTGGCCGTACACCCCGGGAGGGTACCGACCGCGTGAACGCTGCGGTCGAGCACACCGTTCACGATAGGCAAAGAGCGGTGCGCGAGACGGGTCTCCTCGCCCGCGTCGCACGAGGCGAGTCCGACAAGAAGCAAGAGGCGCAGCACGCGTCGGAGCATAGCACTCGCGCCGCAGCCGTTCGACGGCTCGGCGCAGCGTGCTATCCTGCGCGTCCTATCTATCTAGCCTGGAGGAAGACGATGCGGACCTTGGGGTGTGCGTGGGTGAACGTGATGGCTACCGCGCTGCTGCTCGCCGCGTGCAGTTCGAACGGCGGCACGACCGCCGACGCCGGCGGCTCTCCGACGGTGGACTCGGGCGCACCACCGAAGGCCGACGGGAGCAGCGCCCCCGGTGACGGCGGGGGAGGCGGCGACGCGGGCCCCACGCCGTCCACCGCCATGCAGCTTCAGACGAACCCCGTGGCGCTCGGGGCCGTGACCTCCATGACCGAGTCGGGCGGGGTCTTCACCAAGGGCAAGACCAGCGTCTATGGCGCCTTCCGCTACGCCTCGAAGGAGCTGCGCGGCAAGTTCCGTCAGCTCGGCGCGTACTGCGTGGCCTACGAGAACGTGACCAAGTGGTCGAGCGACCCGGAGGCGCAGGTCAAGAAGTTCACCGTCAAGGCCAAGCAGTCGGGCTACCAGCTCAGCGCCTCGCTCGTGGCGGACAATTATCAGCTGAAGGCCGAGAAGGCGAGCAACCAGCCGGAGGCCGTCCCCTTCGCCCCCGACGACGAGGTGACCGTCGAGGCGCAGCTCCAGTCGGGGCAGCCGGTGACCAAGGTCTTCGCCGGTCCCGCGCAGCCGGTGCTGAGCGACATGAAGGCCCTCTTTCCCGACGGGCTGAACGGCTTCAAGACCAAGTTTCGCGTGACGGCCGCGGCGCTCGGCGCCAAGGGGCTCGTGGTGAGCAACGTCTTCACCACCGGCGGCGTCTCGGGCATCTCCTGCGCACGTCGGGCCGCCGACCTGCAGCAGGACGGAGACGGATACACGGGGCAGTTTCTGCCCAACGAGGCGATCGCCGAGCTGACGCAGAAGGGTTTCAGCGAGAAGACCGCGGGCGGCGCGAACCTCCTCGTCGGCAACGCCGAGGTGGCGCGCTTCGAGGCCACGCACATCGCCGACGCGCTCATCGTCTACTTCCTCGGCGGACCCGGGTGCGGCGCCTCGACGGTGGGTGGCCCCCTGAGCGGGTCGTCCGGCGTGGGGAGCGGTCCCGTGCTCCTCCTCGGCACGCTCCTCGCTTTCGGCGCGTTCCGCCGACGCGCGCGGCGTCGGGCGTCGGCCGGGAGAAGGAGCGAGCCCTCCCCTCGATAGATGCGTTAGTGCGTGGTCGTGCGCTCGGCGCGACCCGTCTGGCGGCTCATCCAGCCCGTCAGCTTCCCGACCTTGATGCCGTAGTTGTGCCCCACCTTGAGGACCGTCAGCCCCGTGACGCGCGGTCCGGCCTGGCTCAGCATCACGCGTAGCATCGCCTCCGAGGAGCGCGCGGGCTCCTCCTTCTGCGTCGTCTGGTTCGCGTTCTTGAGGTAGCTGAGGCGCACACCGGGCAGCAGGCGAATCGACGTCAGCGTCACGGTCTGCGCCACGGCGGTGTGGACGGGCTGCCCCTGCTCCGGGGTGTTGGTAGCCGTGGCGAGCGACGCGGCCTTCACCTTGCGCACGCCGAAGAGCGCCCCGAAGAGCCCGCGGCCCTGCTCGACCTCGAGCACGACCTGCGTCTTCCCTTCGCCGTTCACGGCCTCGACCCGCGCGTTCTTGCCGTTCACCACCGCGGTGAAGCGGCCATTGGGGGTGTCGCCAAGGCCGATCGCCCCGGCGAAAGCCTGGCCGAAGAGCCCGGCGACCTTGCCGCTCCGGTCGAGGTCCGCGGTGGCTGCCGCCACGATGGCCCGCACCTGCTCGTCGTTCGACGTGTCGCGCGCGCTCGCCGCCGAGCTGGCCGCCAGCGTGACGAACAAGGAGAGAGCCGAAAGCGTTCTGCTGCGAGCGGAAGATGCGAACATGGGGGCCTCCTTCGTGGCGCGGCGGCGCTATTGCAACGACCGGGCCACATGGAACGGTCTGTTATGACGGTGAAAAAGTAAGTGGCCAGCCCTCTGCGGGAGCCGCCGCCTGACTGGACACGTCGCCAGCCGGACGCGACGGAGGACTCCCGTGGGCACCGGCCACCGTCGGCGTGCGTAGGGTCACGTCCGCACGCGCCCTCGGTCCTGGCTCGGTCCCAGCTCGTTGACCGGCCCGCCCCCGCCTCGTACTCTAGTGGCACTGCATCTCTTAGACGCTTAGCCGTGGCCCCTCCGGGGGGGGCCGAGTGAGGACGCGTATGCCGACGTCGAAACGCACGACCGGGTATCGGATCCTTGCCCTCTGTCTTCTCGCGCTCGGCGGCTGCCCGAGCTCGCCGGCGGTGACCACGAACGATGGCGCGCCCCCCGCCGCGGACGGCGCGGGACCCCGGCCCGACGGAGCTCCGCGTCCCGACGCCGGCAAGCCCTGCGACCTCGTCGGCCAGTCGCGCTGCGGGGGCGAGTGCGTGAACCTCTGGGCCAACCCCGACCACTGCGGAAGCTGCGGCCACCGCTGCGGCGACAAGGAGGCCTGCTTCGCCCGCACCTGCGTCCCCGCCTGTCCCGAGGGCTATGCCCTCTGCGGCCGGCGCTGCGTGAACCTGAAGACCACCTCGTCGCACTGCGGCGCGTGCGGCAAGGCCTGCGAGGCGGGCAAGGTGTGCGTGAAAGGCGCCTGCGAGCCCGAATGCGGCGGCGCCCGCGGAAACTGCCCCGTGGTCTGGTCCCAGCTCTTCGAGCCGGAGCGGGCCTGCACCGACCTCTTCGAGGACCCGAACAACTGCGGGGCCTGCGGCAAGGTCTGCAAGGCGGGGGAGGTCTGCGCGGGCGGGCAGTGCACGAAGGGGTGCGAGACGGGCAACGTGGCCTGCTCCGGGCACTGCGCCTTCCTCTATACAGATCCCTTCTACTGCGGGAAGTGCGACGGCGTGTGCAAGCCCGGCGAGCGGTGCAACGCCGGCAAGTGCGGCGCGACCTGTCCGAGCGGGCTCTCGACCTGCGGCAATCGCTGCGTGGACCTGCAGAACGAAGCCACCGACTGCGGCGCCTGCGACGCGGCCTGCGGCAAGGGCGAGGTCTGCGTGAGCGGCAAGTGCGAAAAAGAGTGCGGCGGCCCCCTCACGAACTGCGACGGTCGCTGCGTGGACCTGCGCGACAGCCGTACGAGCTGCGGGGCCTGTGGCAAGAGCTGTCGGCCGGACCAGCTCTGTCACCAGGGCACCTGCCTCGCCGACTGCAACCCCGACGAGAAGCTCTGCGGGGACCGCTGCGTCTGGACCCACGGCGACCCCTTCAACTGCGGGGTGTGCGGCAAGCAGTGCAACTTCGGCGAACATTGTGTGCAGGGATCCTGCACACAGCTCTGCGGCGACGGCACGACCTCTTGCCTCGGCTTCTGCATCAACCTGCAGAATCACTCCGGGGAGGAGTGTGGCACCTGCGGCAAGAGCTGCCCCAAGGGGCAGAGCTGCGCCAACGGGCAGTGCGCGGCGGAGTGCCTCGGCACGAACACCAACTGCGGCGGCCTCTGCGTCGACCTCGACGACGATCCGTACCACTGCGGCAAATGCGACAACGCCTGCGGCGCGGGCAAGGGCTGCGAGGACGGCAAGTGTCTCGCGACCTGCGGGCCCGGCGAGACGCGCTGCGGCGACCGGTGCGCCTTCACCCGCACCGACCGGATGAACTGCGGCGGCTGCAACCAGGCCTGTCCGCCGGCCCAGTTCTGCGTGCACGGCGGCTGCCGCGAGAGCTGCCCGCTCGACACGGTCGCCTGCGGCGCGACCTGCGTGAGCGTGCTAGAGGACGCGAACCACTGCGGCGGCTGCAACCAGGCCTGCAAGAAGGGAGAGGTCTGCAGCAACGGGAAGTGCGCCGCGGAGTGCGGAGGAACGCTGGGCGCCTGCGGCGGGCGCTGCTTCGATCTTCAGACCGATTCCCTCCACTGCGGGAGCTGCACGAAGAGCTGCGGGCTCGACAAGGCCTGCGACGCAGGCAAGTGCCTCGCGGACTGCGGCTTGGAGCTGGAGCTCTGCGACGGGCGCTGCACCTGGACCGACGGAGACCGCTGGAACTGCGGCGCGTGCGGCAAGGCCTGCGGACCGACCGAGGCCTGCGTCGAAGGGAAGTGCGAGCCCGCCTGCCCGGACGCGACGATGGAGTGCGACGGTTACTGCGTGGACATCGAGGCCGATCCCAACCACTGCGGCACCTGCGGAAACCGCTGCCCGAAGGGGCAGAGGTGCGTGGACCGCCGGTGCGTGCCCTAGCGCCCTAGCGGCGCATCGGCAGGTGGGGGATACCGTCCTCCAGGAACTCGGGGCCCGTGACGGTGAAGCCGAGTCGCGCGTACCACGCGGCGAGGTGCGACTGCGCGTGGAGGATCACCGGGGGAACCGTCCGCTCGAGCGCGGCCCGGACGAGTCGCTCCGCGAGCCCCGCGCCGCGACGATCGCTCCGCGTCAGGACGCGGCTGATGCGGCGGGCGTTCCCCTCGTCGAGCACGCGCAGGTAGGCCACCGGACGCTCGTCGGCCAGCCAGAGGTGCCGCGTGGTGGTCTCCACGTCCCGCCCGTCCAGCTCGCGGTAGATGCAGGCCTGCTCGACCACAAAGACGTCGATGCGAAGCTGCACGAGGTCGTGCCAGGTGCGGGCGTCGAGCTCGTCGAAGCTGGCGTCGTGAAGGACGATGTGGCCCACGGTGCGAGGCTCCGCCGGGTCCGAACGCTTCAGGGCACGTAGCTCAGGCCGACCCCCCCCTGGAGGCCCCCCCAGAGGAGCATCTCGGTGCCGGTCCAGACCGCGGCCGGCTCCATGACGGTCAGGTCGGCCGGTATCGCGGGCAACGGGCTCCAGGCCTCCGGCGCGGGCGTGTAGCTGCCTCCGCTGAAGATGTAGAGGCCCTCCGTCCGGCTCGCGCCCCCCCACACGAGCAGCTCCTTGCCGGTCCAGACCGCCGCCGGCCGCATGCGCGGATCGAGCCCGCTCGAGGCGAGGGCCTTCCAGGTCCCGCCCGTCGGGTCGAACGACGCCCCGTCGGCGAGGAAGAAGGCCTCCTGGTTGGATTTCACCGCGCCGTAGCCCCCCCAGACGAGCATCTCCTTGCCGGTCCAGACCGCCGCGTGTCCCCGACGCGCGGCGACACTCGAGGGGGCCGCCAGCGGTCGCCAGGAATCCGTCTTCGGGTCGTAGAGACCGCCGTCCCGGTGGACCATCGCCCCGTTGTTGCCCCCCCAGACGATCATCTCCTGCCCGGTCCAGATCGCGGTGTGCTGGTTGCGCGTGACGGGCGCACCGCTCGCGCTCACCAGCTTCCACTGATTCGTGGCGGGGTCGTAGCGCGCGCCGTCGCCGAGCCAGGTCTTGGTCTTGTTGTTGTAGCCGCCCCACACGACCATCTCCTTGCCGGTCCAGACGGCCGTGTGCGCCTCGCGGCCGAGGAGGCCGGGGGCCGCCGGGAGCGGCTGCCAGGTGTCGGACGCGGGATCGTACCTGGCGCCGTCGTCGCGCCAGACGTTGTTCGCGGCGTCCTGCCCGCCCCAGACGATCATCGCTTTCCCGGTCCAGACCGCGGCGAAGTACGCCCGCCCTTCGGGGGCGCCGACCGTGGAGATCGACCGCCAGTTCCGCGTCGCGGGCTGGTACCTCCCGCCGGTTCGCGGGTACGAGGGACCCGCGTTCGCCCCGCCCCAGACGAGGAACTCGCTCCCCGTCCACACCCCGGCGGGACCGAACCGCGCCGCGGGCTCTCCGGCGGTGGGGAGAGCTCGCCAGCCCTTGGGCTGGGTCGTCGGCTGGCCGTCCGTGCGGGGGAGCGCGGCGTCGGTCGGAACCGCCGCATCCGAGCCGGGCTGCGCGCTGCACTGGCAAGGGCCGAAGACGAGCTCCGCGGTGCAGGTCTGCGCCCCCGTACGCCCGTTCACGCAGGTGCACGCGCTGCTCTGACCCTGAAGGCAGGTCTGTACCGGAGTGCTCGCCGCGCAGCCCATTCCACTGACCAGCGCGGCGAGGAGCAACGACGTTCGCAGGCGCATTGTCTCGAGTCTCCCTTCTGGTCGTACGCCGGGCACACTACCCTTGCAGCTCGACCACCTCGCGCCGAAACGGCGGGGCGTCGCCGTCCGATTCGGGCTCGTCGAGCTCCTCGGCGTAGCGACGGCCGTCCCAGACCGCCGCGGCGACGGTGCCCGGGCTGTAGGCATCCCCGATGAGACGCACGCGGGGGCCTTCCCCCTCCCCGACCACGAGCCGCACCTCCTCGGCCAGCGCGTCTTTCGGCAGCCGCGCGGTCACGAGCACGAGCGCGTCGCACGAGAGCTCGCTCTCGCGCCCGGTGTAGGCGCAGCCGAGGCGCAGGGAGCCCCCCTCGGCGGAGAGCACGGCGTGAGACGTCTTGAGCGTCACGCCTAGCTCGAGGAGCCGCTTCTGGATCCGTCGCTGCTCCATGGTGTGCGTGGTCCACTCGGAGACGCGCGGCTCGGCCGTGACGAGCGTGACCTGGCGCCCCTCGCGCGCCAGCAGCTCGGCCAGCACGCCGCCCATGTAGTAATGATCGTCGTCGAAGAGCACCACGCGGTCGCCGGCCGGCCTCGCGCCCGCCATCAGGTCGTCGGGGGTCAGGGTCTCGGTCGCGACGAGGCGCATGGGGTGCGTGTGCCAGCGTCCCACGCCGTCGGCCCGCCACCGCGCGCCGGTGGCCAGGGCCACGTGCTCGAAGCCGTAGGAGGCGATCTCCTCGGCGGTCACGCGGCTCTCGAGCGCCAGCTCCACGTTGCTCAGCCGATCGAGCTGCCCCTTGCGGTAGTCCACCACGCGCATCCAGGTCGCCAGCCCCGGTAGCCGCGCCTCGCGCGTCACGCGCCCGCCGAGCGTGTCGGTCGCCTCGGCCAGCACCACCTGATACCCGCGCTTGCCGAGGCCCTGCGCCGCCTCGAGTCCCGCCGGCCCTGCCCCCACCACGAGCACCTTGGCCTCGCTCTTCTTCGGTCTCATCCGCTCGGGGTGCCAGCCGCGCCGCCACTCCTCGCCCATGGTCGGGTTCTGCGTGCAGCGCATCGGCACCAGCGTGAAGTCGCCGCTCACGCAGATGTTGCAGCCGATGCACTCCCGGATCTCCTCCCACCGCCCCTCCTCGAGCTTCTTCGGCAGAAAGGGGTCGGCGATCGACGGCCGCGCCGCGCCGACGAGGTCCAGCACCCCCGATCGGATCATGCGCACCATGGTGTCGGGGGAGGTGAAGCGTCCCACGCCTACCACCGGCTTCGAGGTGAGCTTCTTCAGGCCCCGGACGAACTCCTCCTGGTAGCCCTCCTCGCTGAAGCGCGCCGGCAGCGAGTCGAAGTCCCACTTGCCCACCATGAAGTCCCACACGTCGGGGAGCTCCCCGACGAGCCCGAGCACCTCCTCGATCTGGGCGCGCTCGAGCCCTTGCGGCCCGAGGAGCTCGTCCACGCAGATGCGACAGGCCACCGCGGCCCGGCCAGCCACCTCCTCGAGCGTGTCCTCGAGCACCTCGCGCAGAAGGCGCGTCCGCCCGGCGACGCTTCCGCCGTACCCGTCGGTGCGATCGTTGTACCGAGGCGAGAGGAAGTGTTCGAGCGTGGCCAGGCCGTGCCCCGCGTAGACGTAGACCAGGTCATAGCCCGCAGCGAGCGACCGCGCTACCGCCTGGCGGTGCCAGCGGCGCAGGTCCCGCAGGTCCTTCGCGTCCATGCGGCGCGTCTGCACCGGGTGCGTGCTCGTGACCGGCAGGTGCGACGGCCCGAGAGGGGGCGTGCGCGAGTAGAGGTTCGGCGCCGCCATGCCGCCGTGCACGAGCTCGATCCCCGCCAGCGCCCCGTGCTCGTGCACCTTGGCCACGAGCCGTTCGTGCGCCGGGAGGTCGGCGTCGTCCCAGATGCGCCCCTCGACGAAGGGGGAGATCTCCGAGGAGTGATGGATCTCCACCTCCTCGGTGCAGACTACCGCCCAGCCCCCTTCGGCCTTCACCCCGCGCATCTCGGCGTGCGCCGAGGGATGGCGGTGTCCCATGCCGTTGCAGTGCGGTACCTGGAAGAAACGGTTTTTCGCGGTGACCGGTCCGAGCTTCACCGGCTCGAAGAGAATGTCGAAGCGTGATTCGCGCATCGTCCTTTCGCCGCGTCCTGCGGCGCTCGCGGCGACCGTATCACATCTTCGTCGCCGCGCAGGGCCCGATGCCCCCCCTTCCCGGAGCGTCGAACGGTTACTGACCGGAACGGTTACTGACCGCCGTTCGCGCGCTCGCCGAGCCCCGCGAGGAGGCTGGTGAGCCGCGTCGAGATCTGGAGCAGTTGCTTGCGCAGGGCGGTGATCTGGGGCTCGCGGTGGGTCAGCGCGTAGTCTCCCTCCCAGCGGTGCGCCGCGTAGAAGAGCGCCCGGTGCGCCAGGTAGTTCTTGGCCGCGTTGATCTGGTCGTAGCGCGCGCGCCAGAGCCGGTCCTTGTCGGGATGCGTCTTCATCGCCTCCGCCGTCAGCCCCTGCCGCACCAGCTCCTCCAGGTTGGCGATGATCGGCGTCCCGTCCGCGACCATCGTCTCCAGGTTCGCGCGGACTGCCGGCGCACCCACGTCGTACATGCGCTTCTTCATCGAACGCGTGTAGTACGCACCGTCGGGGATGAACGGCTGGGCGTGCTCGAGCTTCCCCTCCCCGAACATCCGCTCGGCGTACTGCACCCACTTCTCCCCCTCCGCGACGGCGAGGAGGTGCGTCGCGGACTGCGTCAGTTCGGCATCCAGCGCGTACCGTCCGCGGACCTCGTAGGCGTCGTCGCCGCGGCCGAGCACTCCCCGCAGCATGCGCATGGCGGACTCGGGGTCCTTGCGCACCAGCGCGCGCGCCACCGCGATCCGCTGCCGCGCCGCCTCCATCTTGACGCTCCGCTCCCCCTGCTGCTGTCGCCCGCTGCGCGACGGCTGCGGCTCGCCCTTGGGCGGCTGGCGCCCCCCTGGGTTCTCCTTCCCGGTGAGGAGGAGCGCGAGCACCATCGCCGCCTCGTTGCGGGCCGTGGCGTTGCCCCCGCCGGCAAAGGCCTTCGTGAGGCGCTCGAGCTTGCGCGGGCTGAGAGTCGCGACGACCTCCTCCGCGGCAGCGAAGAGCCTTTCGCGCGCGCGGGTGAAATCCTGCGGTCGCGGCGTCTTCTTGACCGCTCCGGCGGGCGCCGCGGCGAGACACGCGACGGCGAGAGGAAGGATGACCAGCCAGGACCTGCGCGAACGTCGCATCGAGCACCTCCGCCGACGCGCAAATGCACCCTGCGTGCCGTTCGAGCCCCGTGTGAACGCGCGGCGTTGACGGCATTTCGCGCCGCCGTCCAGCCAGCCACCTGCGACGACGGCCGCCAGCCGTCGCGCCGCGACTGCCAACCGCAGGTTGCAGCCGCGGGGCCCGACACGCGGTGCCCGCCACCTTGCCCACGCGGTCGGGCCGGTGCTAGAACGCCAGCGGCGCCGCCGAAGCCGGACGCCCGTCGCCATCCACCGACGGAGGAGAGCCCCGTGAACCCGACCACCGACGCATCTTCGAACGCCAGGCCCCGACGCACCCGCCACGGCGTCACGAGCGAGGTCATCTCGCGCACGCTCCGCCGCGGGCTCGACAAGCTGGCCGCGCTGCAGGAGGCGGACGGGTCGTGGAAGGGGGACTACGGCGGCCCGATGTTTCTCCTCCCCATGTACGTGGCCACCTGCCACATCGCGCGGCATCCGATCCCCGCGGCCCGCCGCGCGGAGATGATCCGCTACGTGCGGAACGTCCAGCAGCCCGACGGCAGCATCGGCCTGCACGCGGAAGGGGACGGCTGCATGTTCACGAGCGTCCTCTGCTACGTGGCGCTCCGGCTCCTCGACGTCCCGGCGACCGACCCCGACCTCGCACGGATGCGCCGCTGGATCCACGAGAACGGCGGCCCCCTCGGCGCGGCGAGCTGGGGCAAGTTCACGCTGGCCCTCCTCTCGCTCTACGACTACGAGGGGCTGAACCCGATCCTCCCCGAGCTCTGGCTGCTCCCCGACGCGCTCCCCGTGCATCCGAGCAAGCTCTGGTGCCACTGCCGCCAGGTCTACCTGCCGATGGCCTACCTCTATGGGATGCGCGCGGCGATCCCCGCCGACGAGCAGATCCGGGCCATCCGGCGCGAGATCTATCCCCAGCCCTACGAGAGCATCGAGTGGCGCAGGCACCGCGACACGGTGGCCCGCGCCGACAGCTACAATCCGCCGACCAAGGTGCTCTGGGCCGCGAATCAGGCCATGGCCCTCTACGAGGACCGCCACCCGCGCGCCACGCGGCGCCGCGCCATGGAGGAGCTCCTCGACCACATCCGCTTCGAAGACCAGGTCACGAACTACATCCGCATCGGCCCCGTCAACGCGGTGCTGAACACGCTGGTCCACCACTTCCGCGAGCCCGACGGCGAGGAGGCGCGCCGCAGCTTCGTCACGCTGGACCAGTACATCTGGGACGGGCACGACGGCGCCAAGATGAACGGCTACAACTCGACGGCCCTGTGGGACACGGCCTTCGCGGTGCAGAGCATCCTGGCCACCCCCTTCGCCGACGACTACCTGCCCACGCTCGTCCGAGCGCACGACTACATCCGGGACAACCAGGTGCTCGAGGACGTGCCGCACAAGGAGCGCTACTTCCGCCACGCCTCGAAGGGGGGCTGGCCCTTCTCCGACCGCCTGCACGGCTGGCCGATCACCGACTGCACCGCCGAGGGCTTCAAGGCGGCCGTCGCGCTCGAGCCGAAGATGGCGCGCCCGGTCCCCGAGGAGCTCCTGCGCGACGCGGTGCGGCTGCTCCTCTCCTTCCAGAACGCCGACGGGGGCTGGGCCACCTACGAGCTCAAGCGCGGCCCCGACTGGCTCGAGCTGCTGAACCCGTCGCAGGTCTTCGGCGCGATCATGGTGGACTACTCGTACGTCGAGTGCACCTCGGCCTGCCTCCAGGCGCTCTCCCGCGCGCGCCTGCGCTTCCCCGGCTTTCTCGAGGCGGAGATCGCCCGGGCCATCCGGCGCGGCGAGACCTTCCTGCGCCAGCAGCAGCGCGCCGACGGCAGCTTCGAGGGCTCGTGGGCCGTCTGCTTCACCTACGGCACCTGGTTCGGCGTGCACGGCCTCACCGCGGCGGGGGCCAAGGGCACCGACCCGGCCGTCGAGCGCGCGCTCTCCTTCCTGAAGGCCCGCCAGAACACCGACGGCGGCTGGGGCGAGCACCACAGCTCGTGCAGCGAGCGGCGCTACGTCAAGCACCCCGAGAGCCAGATGGTGAACACCGCCTGGGCGCTCTCCTCGCTCGTGCGCGGGGGCCAGGGCGCCACCGAGGAGGCGCGGCGCGCCGCGGAGCTCTTGATCGAGCGGCAGGACCGCGACGGCGACTGGCCGCGCGAGTCCATCGTGGGGGTCTTCAACAAGACCGCCCTCATCAACTACGAGAACTACCGCCGTTACTTTTCGATCTGGGCCCTCGCCCAGTACGCGCGGGCGGGCCGCTGGATCCCGCTGCCCCACCACAATCCCTGAACGCGTGGCGGGCGTCCTCCAGTACGAGCTCGTCGAGGCGCTCGGGCGCGAGCTCCTCGCCCGCGCGCTGACCCCCGCCCCCGAGGGACCGGCGCCGGAGCCGGAGAGCCTCCCGTCGCTCGATTCCTTCGCGGTATACGTGCACGTCCCCTTTTGCGGCTCGCTATGCGCCTATTGCAGTTTCGCCAAGGGGCGCGACGACGAGCTGATAGAGCGCTATTTCGACGCGCTCCGGTGGGAGCTAGAGGCCTACGGCGCGCTGCCGCAGCTCGCCGGGGCGCGGGTGACCTCGATCTTCCTCGGCGGGGGGACGCCGTCGTACGTCCCGGCCGAGAAGCTCGCCGATCTCCTCGAGAGGCTGCGCGGCCTCTTCCGCGTCGGCCCGGAGGTCCAGGTCACGCTCGAGGCGAATCCCGAATCGGTGGACCCGGCGAAGCTCGCGGCCTATCGCGCGGCCGGCATAGATCGGATCTCTCTCGGCGTGCAGAGCTTTGACGAGGCCCGCCTGCGCTCCCTCGGTCGCCGCCATCGCCGCGCGGAGATCGACCGCGCCTTCGGCACGATCCGCGAAGCCGGGATCTCCGAGCTCTCCGCCGACCTGATGTACGGACTCCCGGGTCAGACGCTCGCGGACTTCGACCACGAGCTGGACCAGGCGCTCGCCGCGCCGCTCACCCACCTGTCGATCTTTCCGCTGATCTACCGGCCGGACACGCCCCTCTACCGGCGGCGCGAGGAGGTCCAGGCGCTCCAGCTCGAGCTCTACGAGCGGGCCAGCGCGCGCCTCGAAGCGGCGGGCTTCACCGCGTACACACCGGAGGACTTCTCGAGGAGCGGCGTCTATTGCGCCTACCAGCTCGACGTCTGGCGTCCGCCGGCCCGGGCCTGCCTCGGGCTCGGCGCCGGTGCGCTCTCGGGGGCCGCGGGGCGCCACTGGCAAAACCTCGGCGACACGCGCGCGTACCTCCGGGCCTGCGAGGCCGGAGCGTGGCCCCGGCGGAGCGGGGGCACCCGTGACGCCGACGACGAGGCGACGGAGCTCCTTCTGCTCTCGGCGAAGACCTTGCGCTTCGAGCTACGTCTCCTCGAGCCGCACCTCGGGTCCGCGCGCGCTACGACGGTGAAGGGGTGGCTGGGGGTCGCCGAGCAGGCGGGCCTGGTCACCCGCACCTCACCGGAGGTCTTCGAACTCACGCGGCCGGGGCGCTTCTTCGCCGCGCGCTGGTGGAGCGCCTTCATCCTCGAAAAGCTCGGTCGGGCAGCGCAGCGCTCGGAGAAGGCGTAGGGCGCGCCCCTAGCACAGCGAGCGGTGTTCCAGGTGGCTCACGGCGCGCCCTTCGCTCCCCGGCGCCAGGCCTCGACGCGGGCCCGCTCGGCGAGGGGGAAGGTCCCCGTGACGGTCCAGGCCCCGTGGCGCTCGAGGAGCACCACGACCTGCGACTTGAGCTGGGCTTCCTGGGCCACCGGTACGGTCGAGCGGGCCACGCGCGGGCAGCCTTGCCCCCAGAGCACGTCCCGGTGCGCGAAGGTGAGGCGCGGGGGCAGCTTGCCGTTCCCCGCGAGGACCGTGCGGGGCTTCAGCACGTAGGAGATGGTCTGCTCGCAGCGCTTGCGACGCGCGATCACCTGCTCGACCTCGGCGATGGCGACCACCGTCGCCTTCCGCACCAGCGCCGGCACGTCGGTCTCCCTCGGCTGGCTCGCGCGAAGCCCGGCGGGAGCGAGGAGCGCGGCCCCGAGGAGCGCGGCCCCGGCGAGGGCGCAGAGCGGCGCGCGGCCGCGACCAGGTCGAAGTGTTCTGTCATGCATGAGGGCCTCCCTGAAACAGCGTCGCATTCTACCCCCGACGGAGCGGTTGACGCCCCCCGCCCCGGTGTCGTTCACTCCCGCTCATGAGCACGACACGCATCGCCGACATTTTATCCGGAAAGCTCGCGCCGGGAACCCAGCTCGCCGTCTCCGGCTGGGTGCGGACGCGGCGCGACTCCAAGGCTGGCCTCTCCTTCGTGCACCTCTCGGACGGCTCGTGCTTCGCGCCGCTGCAGGTGGTCGCGGAGGCCACCCTGCCGAACTACGAGGCGGAGGTGAAGCGGCTCACCGCCGGCTGCGCCGTCACCGCTCGCGGCACGCTCGTCGCGTCGCAGGGCAAGGGGCAATCCCTGGAGCTCCACGCCGAGGAGGTGCGGGTCGTCGGCTGGGTGGACGACCCCGAGGCCTACCCGATCCAGCCCAAGCCCCACACCATGGAGTACCTGCGCGAGGTGGCGCACCTCCGGCCCCGCACGAACATCATCGGGGCCGTGACGCGCGTGCGGAACAGCCTGGCCGCGGCGATCCACCGCTTCTTCCAGCAGGAAGGCTTCCTCTGGATCCACACGCCGATCATCACGGCCAGCGACTGCGAAGGGGCGGGCGCGATGTTCCGCGTTTCCACGCTCGACCTGCTGAACCTCCCCCGCACCCCGGAGGGCGCGGTGGACTTCGGGCAGGACTTCTTCGGGCGCGAGGCGCGGCTCACCGTCTCGGGACAGCTCAACGTGGAGTGCTACTGCCTCGCGCTCTCCAAGGTCTACACTTTCGGGCCGACCTTCCGTGCCGAGAACTCGAACACGCGGCGCCACCTGTCGGAGTTCTGGATGGTGGAGCCCGAGCTCGCCTTCGCCACGCTCGACGACGACGTGGCGCTGGCCGAGCGCTTTCTGAAGGCGATCTTCCGCGCGGTGCTCGACGAGCGGCAGGACGACATGGCCTTCTTCGCCGAGCGCGTGGACAAGGAGTGCGTGAAGCGCGTCCAGGCCTTCATCGAGGCCCCCTTCGAGCGCGTCGAGTACACCGACGCCGTGGCCCGCCTCGAAAAGTGCGGCAAGAAGTTCGAGTTCCCCGTCCACTGGGGGATGGACCTGCAGTCGGAGCACGAGCGCCACCTGAGCGAGGAACTGGTGGGGCGCCCCGTCGTGGTCGTGAACTACCCGAAGGCCATCAAGGCGTTCTACATGAAGGTCAACGAGGACGACCGCACCGTGGCGGCCATGGACGTGCTCGCCCCCGGGATCGGCGAGATCATCGGCGGCAGCCAGCGCGAGGACCGGCTCGACATGCTCGACCGGCGCCTCGACGAGATGAACCTGCCGAAGGCGGACTACGGCTGGTACCGGGACCTCCGGCGCTACGGCTCGGTCCCCCACGCCGGCTTCGGCCTCGGCTTCGAGCGGGCCATCCAGTACCTCACCGGGGTGGAGAACATCCGCGACGTGATCCCCTTCCCGCGCGCTCCCCGCCAGGCGGAGTTCTAGTCCGCGCGACCGCCCCCTGCCGCGCTTCGCCGCTCCGCCAGCCGCTGCGTCGCCGTGCGCAGATTCGCGGCGAGATTCTGACGGTACTGGAGCATCAGGCCATCCACGTCGGTCATGAGTCGCAGGCGCGCTGCCGGCCTGAGGAGCAGTCCAACCGGCTGGCGGTCGACGAAGACCTGGCCCTGAAGGATCAGCTCCGCCACCTTCGCCACCGCAGCCTCCTGGGAGGCCACCGGCGTAGACTGCGTGACGGGTTGATCCACCCCGTAATACCCCCCGACGCGTCTTCGCGTGCAGTGCTCTACCACGACGGATCCTCCGAAGGTCCGCACGAGCCGCGTGCCGACGCTGCCCCAGAGGTTCGGGTGCTCGAGGAAACTGCAGCGGAGGAGCGGCTCATTGACGCCGTGACGAGGCTCTCCGCCGCTCGGGCCGAGGAGCGCATCGCCGATCGCGGCGTGCTCTCGCGCGGCGCCGATCACCTCCGGGGCGTGCAAGAAGGTCCAGACCCGGTCCACGATGACTCTCGCCGCATCCCGGGCGCTGGCCTCCCGATCCTGCTGCAAGGACTCGACCTGCGACTGAGCCTCCCGCGCGGCCACGACGAGAGGTTCTTCGGGCGCGGCCCACGCCGGCGCGGCGCCGGCAACGGCGACGGCAGCCCCGAGAATCCATCCGCTGCCAAGACGAGAACCTCGCTGTCGTTCCATTGCCCATTTCCTCCGTCCGAGTCCGGGGCCTCGGCGCGACGACCGCTCGGGCCGGGCCCTCTGCACGGGGTCCTCAAAAGGCAGGGGACGTGCCATCGCCCAATGCCTGGAAAGCTGCGGATCTCGCTGCCTCGGCGGGCCCAGCCGAGCGGACACTCCTCGCGCAGGTGGCTTGCGACCGTGCAACCGACGGTCCACAGCACCAGGGCCCGAGGGTCGGGTCCCTCGAATCCGGCGCCGTGCTCCTGAGTTCGGTGACCGGCACTGCCCGGCTGTAGACCTACCGCCTCGTAATTACGGCCATGACCAGCGGTCGGGGCCCGGCGCGGCTCCTGCTACGAGAAGCCCTTCGTGTCACGACACAGCCCGGCCGAGGCTCGGCGCCTATCTCTAGCCCTGCTCGCCCTGCTGGCCCTCCTCTCGGGGAGCGCCGCGGTTGCGCGCGACCGCGCCCCACGTGCGCCGCTCTTTCACCTCGCGACCCCCGAGCTCCAGGCGCGGCTGAAGCCCCGCGTGGCGCAGAACGTGGACGCCGTGGCCCAGTACCAGCGGCACGGCGGCCGCACGGGCGGCACGGCTTTTCTGGTCACGCCTCCCGACGCGGCGGGCCTGGCGCTGGTGCTGACGAACCACCACGTGGCGCTCTTCGACAAGGCCACCGTCGAGGGGGACGCGCTCCTCTTTCATCGCGGAGGCTCCGCCCGACCGACCCCCGCGCCGATCGTGGATTGCGTCGCCGCGAACCGCGAGATCGACTACGCGCTCCTCAGGGTGCAACTCCCCGCGCCCCTGCGCGACCTCTCCCCGGTGCGGCTCTCGCGCCAGGGGGACGAAGGTCTGCGCTCCGTCTACAACGCGGGGTTCCCGCGCATCTGGGAGGCGGAACGCGCACGCGCCACCCGGGGCGAGCCGTCGCTCGTCGCGCGCGGGCTCGGCAGTCGCCCCGTCTTCGAGCGCGCGCTCGGCGAGCCGGAGCTCCCGCCGAAGACCTTCCAGGTGGGCACCGTCGATCGCGGGATGTGGGTCGAGCCCTTCATCACGCTGAGGCTGGCCAACGAGACGGGCTCGAGCGGCAGTCCGGTCTTTGCACGCGGCAGCGATTGCGCCGTGGCCATGCTCGGCGCCGGCGGAGGCAATGTCCACGCCTTCGTCCTGCCCATCGGTCGGGTGCTGGATCACCTGGCCCGCACCCGAGGACGCGTCGAGGACCCCGCCCTGCGCGGCGTGGTGAACGCGCTCCTCGCGTCGGCGCCTCCCTACTTGGCGACCGAGAACCCGTAGAGCTGGTCGGCAGGAAGTTTGGCCAGCTCGACGCCGCTCACCACCGCCCCGTCGGTGCGCGTCGACACCACGTCGAGAAAGTCGACCCCGATGTCGTAGTAGCCGTCGTTGCCGTAGTCGTAGATCACGTCGAAGCGCAGCAGGTCGACCTGCCCGAGGCTCAGGGCCGACGGGTCCAGGATCGCCACCGGAGGCGCGTTGGTGCAGCCGGTCTGCGGCGTGGCGCCCTGGGTCTGCACGAGAATGCTTTGATAGGGGATGCGACCGACGGAGCCCTGGCCGCCCGGCTCGACGAGGGCCGGGTTGTTCCAGAACCCGGCCCACTCCTGATGCGTCACGATCACCTTGGCCACGCGACCATGCTTCTCGCCGCGCTGGACCGGCGGATTGATGTACGCGTAGACGCGCTCGCTCGGCGCGTAGCGGTTCTTCCACCCGTCGTCCACCCCGCGCCGGGACGACCCGTAGGCGAGGTTCACGATCAGGTGCGAGGCCGTCAGGCGCGCCTGCAGCGCGTCGTCGTAGGCCTTCTCCGCCTCCGCCGTGAGCACGGCGTCCGTCGCCGCCCCCTTGGCGAAGGTCGCGGCCTGCCGCGCCGCCTCCTCGGCCTTCGAGGCCTGCGCGACGCAGATCGTGGCGTCCGCGAGGAGCTGGTTGAAGGCCTTCTCCGCGGCTACCGCGGCGGTCTCGGCCACCGTCGCCTGGAGCTGCGCCTGGGTCGCGGCCTCGCGAATCGTCTTGGCCTTGGCCGTCGCCTGCGGGTCGTTCGTCGCCGCCGAGCTGGCCTGAAACGCCGCAATCGAGGCCGTGCGCGCCGCCGCCTTCGCCGCGTCGGCCGCCCCGCGGGCCGTGAGCGCATTCGACCGGGCGCGAAGCCACGCGCCGCTGTACTGGACGGTCAGCCCCACCTTCCCCTCGCCGTCCGCGCCGTCCTTGAACCCGGCCGAGAAGTCGAACCGCCCGTTGCGGTCCACGTCCACCACGAGGTCATAGGGACCCACGTCCCGGCCGACCGGCTGCCACCCGAGGCTGGTCACCTGCATCACGCCTCCCGTCACCTTCGCTGCGATCGGCCCGGCGACCCAGCCCTCCTGCCCGCGCTGCGGGATGGGCTGGTTCTTCCAGACGTCTCGATCGCGCACGAGGTACAGGTCCACCGTGGCCACGTTTGCGGGAAAGCCTCGTCCGCCCGCGAAGACGGGGCCCGCGAGCTCGCCCGGCTCGGGGAGCGCCCCGACCACGAAGGCGTTGGCCGGCTGCCCGTCGGAGCGCGCGCTGAAGATGTAGGGCGGCTGCACCTCGTCCACCTGAAACCCGTAGCCCTGAAGCAGGTGCAGGGTCGGCACCACGGGGACGTTGGCCGCGGCCACCGCCTGACCGCCCTTGAGGTCGTGGATCTTCACCTCCAGGACGTCTCGCTCCTTGACCCCGTCGAACTCGCCCAGGTCGTGCGCCACGGAGGCGAGCTCCAGCCGACCGAGCGGGTCGGTCAATAGATCGGTGCGCGCGATCTCCCGCCCCGTGGACGGGTTCAGGACCACCACCTGGTGCAGGGCATTCGCGCGAAACGCCGCGCTCGCCCCCGTGCGCACCTGCAGCGCGCTACCGCTGCGCAGCAGCCCCTCGTCCCCCACCGAGCTCTCGATGGCCAGGCCGCTGCTGCCGAACTGCCCCTTGCCGAAGCGGCTGTCCTCGCTCTCGCCACAGGCCCCGACGAGCAGAACGACGATCCCGACCCCGACACGTGAGCGCGCGCGCATCATGCTTCTGCCTCCGCTGTGTACGAGGAAGGAGAGCACGTCCCGGGCCAAGACCCAGCCCGCGCACTTCGCGAGCGGCTCGGCGTCGGCGCATGGTCGCAACGGCGCGTCGCGCACGGCGGATCGGCCGCACGGCCCGCCGGAGGCCACGCGAGGCCACACACCGACCGACGGCTTGCACTGGACGGTATCCCCGCGCGAAGCCCAATTCTGTTGCGCCGGACGCCACGGCGCTCGGGTCAAGGAACCAGTCCCCTCGCCCCATCGATCGCGCGCGCCACGCCGACCAGGGGGGTTTGTTGTCCCCAGGCTACGCCTCGAGACGCCGCTCGGGGCCACGGACCGTCTGAATTCCAATGGTTGGCGGCGCCGCGTATTGGCCGGGAAGTTGCTAAGACCGGTTGCCGTGCCACAACCGAACCGTGGAAAGCGCCTCGCGCGAGGCGCAGCGATCCCCGCCGGCCTGCGCCTCGGCCTGCTCGTCGCGCTCTGCGCGCTCGCCCAGCCCGTCGCCGCTCGCACGCCCGCACCGGCGCTCCGCTGGGACGTGGATCCGGCCACCCGCTCCCTCGGCACCCTCGCGGGGCAGGGGGGCGGCCTGCGACTCCTCTGGTGGAACGTGCAGCGCGGCGAGCTGAACGCGAAGCTGACGCGCAAAGGTCAGCTCCCGCCCCTCGACGCGAACCTTCAGGCCCTCTCCAGCTCGCGCTTCCACCCGGACGTGATCGTGCTCGGCGAGTACCAGCAGGGCATCCTGCGCCCCGAGACGCGGGCGGCGCTGGCGCGGGCCTACCCGCACCAGCACTTCCAGCCCTACAACGCGGGCACGCCGAACGACGGCCTTTTGCTCCTGAGCCGCCATGCGCTGTCACCCGAGCAGGCGCGCCAGCTCGGCTACGCTCCGCCGGGTTCGAGCCCCGAGCAGGCGGAGCGCTATCGCCAGCGCTGGGAAGCGGGCTATGGCGACGCGCGCTACTTCGACAAGCCGTACCTCCGCGTGGGGGTCCACCTGCCGGACGGCCGCCGCGTCGAGCTCGTCCCCTTCCACGCGATCCAGCCCTGGGACAAGCTGCGGCAGGAGCGGGGCGGCGGGCTGTGGGGCTTCTTTCGCACGAGCCTCGACATCGTCTTCGGTCGCAAGAACCCGCTGATGAATCAGGTCCACGCCCTGCGGGCAAACCTCGCCGGAGACTTCGGCCGCGACCTATCGAAGAGCAACGTGGTCCTCTTCGGCGATCTGAACTTCATGCGGAGCGCGCTGCGCGTCCCGACCAAGCCCTATCGCACCATCTCGAAGGGCCTGGTCGACCCCTTCCGCGGCCGCCCCGCGCAACCGAGCTGGCCGAGCCGCTCGGCGGGGGAGACGAGCTACCCGGGGCTGCAGCTCGACCAGGTCTTCACCTCCGCCTCCACGGTCATGCAGGCCTCCGGCGTGCTGCCGCTCAAGGGCTCGGATCACTACCCGCTGATGATGGTGCTGCAGTAGTCCCGACGGCGCCGGGCCCCGAGACTCAGGGAGCCGTCAGGTAGTCGAGCGGGTTCGCGTAGCGCGCGCAGGCTCCCTCGAAGGGGAGCTTCCAGTTGCCGGTGAAGCGCGTGTCCGTCAGGATCTCGAGGTGCAGGTGCGGTCCGGTGCTCTTGCCGAGGCTGCCCACCTCCGCGATCTGCTGCCCCCCCCAAACGCAGTCCCCGGGGTTCACCAGCGCGCGCGCGTTGTGGCTGTAGGTCGAGTAGAGCCCCGGCGCGTGCTGCACCACCACGGCGTACGGCCCCCTGCCCTTGCCGCTCTCCTTCGCCCAGAGGTGCCCGACGTGGACCACCCGGCCGCTCGCCACGCTGAAGATCGTCGCGCCCTCCGCGGCCGGGATGTCGATGCCGGTGTGCCAGCCGCAGGTTTGATAATCCACGTGGGCCTTGTAGCCCCGGCTCACGTCCATGCCAGCCGGCACCGGCCAGAAGTACTGCGAGGGCGGAGCGCTATCCCCGCACAGGACGGGGTCGATGGTCTCGAAGGTGTAGCTCGGCCTGAGGTGCGTCGCGTGGGTGAGCTCTCCGTCCTCCACGCGCTCGAGCACCGCCGTCGCGGCATAACGCTGGTACTTGGGCAGGATCTCCCACCAGCGGAAGAAGGCCACGCAGGGGGTGGCAGACGAGCACCTGGCGTAGTCCACCGGCTTCTGGCTCGCGTAGTCCGTCTCGAGGCTCTGGCGATAGATGCGCGGATAGCTCTGCGGGTCGGGCGCGCAATCCGGCGCCGAGCCGACCGCACAGCCCTTGGGTGCGAGGCTCAGATTGACGTAGCGCTCCTTGGGCGCGAGGGGGCGCGTGACGGTGAGCCGCACCGTGATCCAGGTCTTCCCCTCGGCGGTGGTGCTCGGCAGCGCGAGGAACGCGGCGCGGACCCCCTTGTCCCCGCAGAAGAGCCGCTGCGAGTCGTTGTCGCAGGCGAGGGCTCGGCGGCGTGTCGTGCAGGGGTCCTCGTCCGCCCCCGGGCTCTCGAGACACGAGGGGCCTCCGGACCGGCTGCGCGCGAGCTCCGGCTCGACCCCGCACGCGCCGAGCACGGCCGCGCAGAGCCCCGCTCCGACGAGGCCGACGAGGCCCGACCGACGGACACCTGGCGCGCAGTCGGCGAGCAGCCGCATGAAACGATCCTCCAGACGGTATGCGGCGCCCCTGAGCATATTGCGTGCCGCGACCCAAGCCACTGCAATCGCTGACCAGACCTCCGCGTTAACCCGCCGTGGCCTTCGAGAATCAGCGGCCCGCTGGCTAGTGACGACGGAGCAGCGGCCTCGGTCATGGACCCTTTCGGCCACGCGGCTGCACGAGTCACTTCGTGAGGAGACGTGAGGACAAAATCGCCTGGACCTTCGACGAAGGCCTGTGGCAATGCCTGCACGGCTGCATACTCTGCGTCGAAAGGGACCGTCTATCGTGCACGCGCTGTCCGCGAAACTGGAGACTCCCGCCCCTGCCCCCCTCGATCCGATGGAGGTCGTGCGCGAGCTCGCCGCGCTCCCCCATCGCGGAGCGACCACGACCTGCGGCGCACGTGCTGCCGAGCTCCTCGAGCAGCGGTTGCGCGCGATGGGCGCGTCCGTCACGCGACTGCCCTTCGCCACCCCGCGCACCTACGTGCCCATCATGGGGTGGCTCGTGACGGGCCTCATCGGCGGGCTTCTCCTCGGCCCCCTCCTCCCCTGGCTCGGCCTGGCGCTGACGGCCTCCGCCGCCCTCTCCGGGCTCCTCTTTCTCGACTGGCGCTGGTCCCCGCTGATGCTCCTGCCGCCGCGCGGCCGAGCCGACAACCTGCTCGCCGAGCAGCCGGCTGCGCCCGACGAGGAGCGACCCAACACGCTGCTCCTCATGGCCCACTTCGACTCGGCACCGATCTCGCTCCTCTACCTGCCGTCGATGGTGAAGGGCTTTCGTCGGTCGCTCTTCATCTCGATGGCGATCATCGTCCTCGCCGTGGCCGTCTCTGCCGCCGGCGCGCTGCACCTGGGTCCGTCGTGGGTGGCGTCGCTGCGCTGGCCCCTCTGTGGTTACTTCGTCGCGCTGTTCGTCCTCGCCAGCTTCGACTTCTTTCGGCGGGGCTACACCAACGGTGCGGCCGACAACGCCACGGGCGTCGGGGTCGCGCTGGCCACCGCCGCCGAGCTATGGCGGTGCGCACCCGCCGGCTGGTCGGTCAAGGTGCTACTCACCTCCGCCGAGGAGGTGAGCCTGGTCGGCTCGGGCGCGTTCGTGCGTGCGCACGGCAGGTCGCTGGACCCCGCCCGCACCCACGTCGTGAACTTCGACGGGTTTGGCGCCGGCGTGGTGCGCGTCGTGCGCTCGACGGGGTCCATCACGCGGGCGACCTACGCGGGCCCCATCGTGGACGCCGCGCTGGAGACGGCTGCTTCGAACCCACGGTTCGCCGAGATCTCGCAGCTCGACTGGCACGTCGGAGACTTCGACAGCATCAACTTCCTGCGGGCGGGCTTTCCGTGTCTGGCCCTCGCCGCGATAACGAAGGAAGGGGTCATCCCCCACCTGCACCGTCCGAGCGACGTGCTCGAAAACGTCGACCCGGCGGTTCCCGCGCTCGGGGTCGAGTTCGCCGTCGCGACGCTGAAGCGGTTCATGGCCGCGGGCTAGCGACGGCGTCGTCCAGCCAGCCCTCTGCTTTGAGGCCGTCGCCCAAATTCTAGCGAAGGGCCGAGGCCAGGTCCTCGAGGCGCAAGCGCCGAGCAGCGACGCCCCCGAGGGTCTCGCCGGCCGTCAGGTCGGGGATCGTGTAGGGGAAGCCCATGCCGAGCCAGCCCTTCTTCTCGCGGTCGCGATAGGACCTGCCGGATTGCGGGCTCGTGTAGCGCACGTTGTCCCGCCGCCAGGTGAGCGTCTCCATAGGGTCCTCGTGCTGCTCGCCGAAGACCGTGACGAGGTCGGCCTTGATGCTGTGGGTGCGCACGAGTACGTGCGGATCCGCCTGCTGGGTGAGACCCCGCTCCTTCTGGAAGGCCCGCAGGACCTGCGGCAGATTCGGGGCCCCGTCGATGATCAGCTGCAGCTCCTCGCGCGCTTGGTCGTAGAGCCGCAGGTGGTACTCGTAGTTGTACTCGCCGGCCACGGGAGCGCTAAGCGCCGCGAGCTTCTCGCGGGCACGTTGCTTGATGCCGACATACTGCTTTGCAAACTGCCCCCCCCAGGTCGAGCCCCCGCCGGAGGAGGCGAGCGCCGCGCAGCCTTCTTGGCCGCCGGGAAAGCGGCAGCCGGGCTTTGGCTTGCCGCTGAAGCCGTAGATGATCTTCCCGTGGGGCTCGAAGTTCGGGCTGTAGGGCGCTCCCTCGCCGTTCAGGAACAGCTTGTGGTGTCGCGCGTAGTAGAAGACCAGGAAGGCGTTCATCTGCTCGGGGTTGACCATGAAGGTGGCCTCGGTGCCGGAGAAGTACTTCGCCCGCATGTCGGACAGCCGTTCCTGGCCGTCTACCCACTTGTAGGGGACGAACTTGTCTCCGAGACGGAGGTAGCCGCTCGTCGAGCCGATGCTGCCTGGGCCGACGGCGGCCATGAAGCCGATGCTCTGTCTGCCGATCGACTCGACCCAGGCCGCCTGGGTGGTGATCCGCTGTCCGTCGGCGCCTGGAAGGGTCGTGACCGTGTTGACCGAGGCGACGACCAGCGCTCCGCTGTACGGCTTCGTCCCCTTGCCCTGGAAGACCGATGCGTAGGCCCAGCGGCTCAGGTTCGCCTGCCGTAGGAGGTTCACCACGTTGTTCAGGGCGGCGGCGCGTCCCGTGGGGATCACCGTCGAGGCATCCAGGGTAGCGACGACGCGCGTCGGCTCGTTCGCTCGTGCCCGAGCACCGAAGGGCAGCGCCAGCACGCCTACCCAAACGAGAGCTGCGAGGGAGAATGCCGGGGGCCTAGTGGTACTCATCGACGAACTATCCCGGCGCACGCCAAGCCTGCTGGCCCGGGACCGGGCTTCAGATCACACGGGGCTTGGGTTCACGGGGACGCATACGCAAGCCTCGTGCCGCGTCGTCGATCCGAACCCAGCGTGTAATGATAGAGGCTTGGCTGGTCTCGGCCCCGGCCGACGGAGCGTTCTGGCAGGCCTGGCGGACGGCGCCTGCGCTTGCCGGTAGGTCGTGGCGCAGCCCATCGCGCCCAAGAAGCCACCAGAGCACGCGGCAGGATTCACCGAAGGTCGAACAGGATGGCTCGCCCAAAGGGCGCGGATCGGCTGGCCGGGGAGCCAGGGATCCGGTTCGGCCCTCGAACATCATGACGGAACTTCTCGGTGGCGCGCGAGTTGCTCTGGTCGCGACTCGACCAGCCCTCTCGGGACTGCTCGCGGGTGACAGCATGTCGACCAGGACCAGACTCTTCACGGGATGTTTCTTCGCGCTCCTTCTCGGCGGCACGATCGAGGCGCGCGCTGCCGAATCGACCGCACCGGCGCCGGTGCGCGGGCAGAGCGGCTTTGAGCCCAAGCGCTACACCAAGGCCTGGTGGCGCGTGATCTCACCCACGCGCTTCGCGCTCGCCATGCACGCGCGCAGGCTCGCGACGCCGACCTGGCCAAGCGGCCAGACCGTGACCCAGCTCAACGTGGAGTCGAGCTTCGTGGACCGCGTGCGCGTCGTCCCGGGCCGCAAGGGCAAGGTGGTGAAGGTGACGGGGAGGATCTACTGGACCTTCCCGCTGGGTGACGAACGTGTGGGTCAGCCCCCCGCCGGTCAGGCCACCACCAAGGTCGAGGCCACCATGCCCCTATCGGACGTCACCGCCTACTGGATCGACGCACGGGAAGGGGCGCGCTCGACGAAGGTGGAACCCTTTTTCGGGACGCTCCGAGAGCCGGGCTGGCGCGGTCCGGCGCTCCTGCGCTGGCTCGAGCGCAAGGCGGTCGGCGGTGGGCGCGAGAGCCTGCTCGCCGTCGCCGTGGAGAGCCTGCGTCGTCCCGAGCAGATCGCGGAGTTCCTCACCGAGATGGACCGCCGCCACCCGCTGAACCGACACCTCGTGCACGAGCTCGTCCTCGACGAGCGAGCCCCGAAGGGGATGAGCGGCGCCTGGTGCGTGGCCTTCGCGCGGTTGCCGAAGAAGAGCCCGGCAGCGTGGCCTAGTGCCCGCAAGGGCGCGGCGCTGATCGAGGCGCTCAAGCAGGAGTCGGCGGCGGCCGGCTATCCCGACAACTGGGAGTTCCGCGCCGCCTTCTCGTTGCAGCACCCAGAGGAGATCGCCGACTACGCGCGCGATCAGTTCAACCGTCACGGCGCGCGCGTGGCGGAGAACCTCGAGACGATTCTCCAGATGGGCCCCTATCCCGGGACCGATCATTCCTGGAGGGCTGCCGTCGAGGCGATCCGTACCGGTCGCTGGACCCGGCAGTAGCCTTCTTCCTCGGGAGTAGGAGGAAGCATGTCGCCCCCGCAGGACGTCGCCCCGCACCTGCTCCACTTCCGCGTCTCGCACTACAACGAGAAGGTGCGCTGGGCCCTCGACTTCAAGCGTTGGCCCCACCGTCGCACGACCCTGCTGCCCGGGTTCCACGTGCCCCGGGTTCGGCGTCTCACGGGACAGTCCCAGGTGCCGGTGCTCGAGCTCGACGGCCGCTGGCTGCACGGGTCCGCCGCGATCCTGGCCGAGCTCGAACGCCTGCGCCCCGACCCCCCCCTCTTTCCGCGCGACCCGCCGGCGCTGGAACGAGCGCTGGGCATCCAGCGCTACTTCGACGAGGAGGTGGCGCCCGACCTGCGTCGCCTCTTCTGGTCGACCTACATCGACGATTCCGCGGCCAGCGCGCGCATGGCCACGGACGGCGCGAGCAAGGGGACGCGCGCGGTCTGGCGGGCCCTCTTTCCCCTGATGCGCCCCCTCTTCCGCCGAAACATGGGCCTCTCGGCCTCGCCCGTCGCGCTCGCGCGGGAGCGCCTCCCGGGCCACTTCGACCGGCTCGAGGCCGAGCTCGGCCCGAGCGGGTACCTGGTGGGCGATACGTTCACCGTCGCCGACCTGACGGCGGCGGCGGTGATGACGGCCATCATCCGGCCGCCCGAGTTCCCGTATCCCTTGCCCGAGCCATGGCCCGAGGCGCTCGTCGAGCTGCGGCAGAGCGTCTCGGAGCGAACCGGGTTTCGCTGGGTCCTCGAGCTCTATCGGCGCCATCGGGGGAGCTCGTTCGAGATCGTGGCGTAGAGAGTCGCGCAGGAGCCTCGCAGCACCCTAGCGTCGAGGATCTAAGAGAGAGCGCGCGAGCGGCGCGGGGAGCGGAAGGGCGCGAAGGAGACCCTGCCCGTCGCGCTCGCACCAGAGCGCCGAATGCTCCGCCACCGCCACCTTCTGCTCCTCGTGCGCGGGGCTGCGGCGGGCGTGGTACGCGAAGGAGAGCGTGAATCCGTTCACGGTGAGGCGCGCGAGCTGCATGGACACGCGCACCGCGTCGAACGGCAGCGCCTCGCGCAGGTGATCTACCCGGCTGTGCGTGCAGACCAGCGCGGGCCCGGGTCCGGCCAGCCGCGCGTCGGAAGGAAGCTGGTCGTAGACGAAGCGATCGCGCAGCCGTCCCTGCCAGCGCGCGTAGCTCGCGAAGTAGATGTTCCCCATCAGGTTCGCGTCTTCAAGGCTCGTGGCGAAGGTCTCCTCGGCGAGCAGCGGCGAGGGGCCCCCCGGTCGCGCGGCGAAGAGCTCGGCCCCCTCGTCGAGCGCGGGCTCCTCTCGCGGCACGTTCGCGCGCTCGTCGTGCCCCGGCTGGAGCTCGCTCAGCAGCGCGAGGGGCGCCTTCAGCTCCTCGGGAAAGGGGGCCGGCTCGACCACCCCCGGAGCCACGACCCGTACCCAGTTCAGGGTCTGCGTCCCCTCCGCCAGCCACGTCGTCTCGCCGAAGCGCGGCGCGCGCTGCCAGTCGACGCCGAGCCGCAGGGCCCCCGGGCTGGACGGATCGGCACCGTCGAGCCACAGGCGACTGACGAGGAGGTCCCCGGGGCGCGCGTCGCCTCGGATCCGCACCTCGCTCCGTACCGTGGCCACGCCCCACTGCCCCGTCTGGAGCTTCTGCGCGACGAAGCCGAAGAGCGGCATCAGGGCCCGCTCCCGGAGCTGTCCCAGGCGGGCGAAGAGGTGCGAGAAGTAGAGCCCGCCGTTCAGGTTCGCGAGCTCCCGGAAGTCGAGCGGCGTGGTCGAAACGAAGGTGCGTCGCCCCGTGGGACCGCGCACGAGCAGCTCGAGGGACGGGTCGGCGTCGTAGGCGCGCGCGAGCTGGTCGTGGAGCTCTTGCGACCGGGTGCCGTTCGCCAGCGCCTCGGCGGTAGGGCGCTCGAGGTCCTTGCGCAGCACGCGGACTCGGTAGCCTTCCAACCGCTCGACGAGCTCGCCCGACGCGGTAAAGAGCGCCACGGTCAGCCGCCGCTCCGGACCTTCCTGGGCCTCGAGCGTGAGCGCTCCGTGGAGGCGCGTCGTCTCCGCCACCGGCGTCGCGGCCGAGACGGGCCAGCGGGTGACCCGATCGATCCCCACGGGGAGCGATATCTCCTGGGGACTCAGGAGCTGGCCCACCTGCAGGAGCGCGTCCCGCAGGAAGGGATCTCCGAGGAGGAGCGGCCCGCAGGTCCCCGGCGCGAAGCCCTCGAGCCCGCGCCCGGCCGCGCCGTGCCCCTCCACCGTGAACCGCGCGTGCCGGGAGTCCAGCTCTTCGACGCTCGCGAGCCGCTGGAAGAGCGGACCGTGAAAGAGAATGGGGCCGTACACGTCCCGACGGGGGACGATGGAGGTTCCCCCCGCGGGTCCGCTCGAAGGTCGCACCGTCGCCGCGTCGCCTACCGAGGGGGCGCCGAAGACCACCGTCGCGCTGAACGCCGGACGACCCGGGTCCGAGGCGAGGCCGACCGTGACGCGCGCGGCTCGCGCGGCCTGCGCGCCGAGTCGCTCGAGCACCTCGGCCCGGATGCAGATGCGGGTCCCTCCCTCGGGGTCCACCACGATGGGCTGCTCGAGGCGCAGGGCCTCGAAGGTCACCGCCTGCACCGCTCGCACATCCATCGCCCGTGCCGCGACCTGCGCCATGGCCTCGAGCCCGAACACCGTCGGGAAGAGGAGCGCGCCGCCGTACCGATGGTCCTCGAGGTAGAGGTCCACCTCCCGCCGCAGCCGGACCTGGGCCACCACCTCCACCCCGGGCGTCTCGGTCAAGATCGTCTCGAGAAAGCGCTCGCTCGCCGTCGGCGGCGGAAGACGCGCCAGAGACACGGTCCCCTGCGAGGGCGTGCGCCCCGCGATCACCACCTGGTGCGCCGGAGGCTGGCCGCGCAGAAGGTAGAGTAGCCGGCGCGTCCCTTCTTCCACCGAGATGGGCGAGAGCCCGAGGGAGCGGAGCAGCTCGAGGCTGCCGAGCTTCACCCCCATCCCCACCTCGTCCCACAGACCGAAGGCCACGCAGAGCACGTCGGCCGCAGGGAACCTCGCGCGCAGATGGTGCAGGAGTCGCTGGAGGAGCTCGTTGCTCCAGGCGTACCAGGCGTTCCGCGCGAGCCCCGTGACGCCGATGATCGACGAGAGGCCCCAGAAGAGCTTGAGCGGGCGGTCCGAGAGGAGCGTGCCGAGGTGCAGCGCCCCGAGCAGCTTCGGACCCACCTCGGCCAGGACTTCCTCGAGGCTCGGCTCGGCGGCGCGGCGCGGGACGTTGCGGCCGGCTCCGTGCAGCACGCCACGGATCGGCCCGAGCTCCGCCTCGACGGTGCGGATCAGGCGGCCGAGCGCGTCGCGGTCGGTCACGTCGCAGGCGAAGTACCTGGCCGTCTGCCCCTCGGCGGCGAAGCGCGCGAGCGTCTCGCGGACCTCCCGGCTCCCCGTCTCTGCGGCAGCGCCCCCGCCCTCCTCGGAGAGCGGCGTGCTCCCGACCAGCGCGAACCGCGCCCCGCTCTCCCTGCCGAGCGCCAGCGCGCACTCCGCTGTGATCCCCTTGGCCCCGCCGGTCACGAGCACCACGTCCTCGGCAGCGAGCGGACACTCCCGCGGCGGCGCGAGGAGCGGCTCGTCCAGCTCGAGCACCGGCACAGAGCGCTGGCCGTCGGCCGCGTACACGGCGGCGATGAACGGCCCGGCTCCCGCGAGCTCCTCGAGGAGCAGCGCGCCCGCGCGCTCGCCCGAGGTTTCCCCGGGGAGGTCGAGGTAGAGGACGTCCGGTCGCTCCGTCTCGAGAAAGAGGCTCTGCGCCAGACCGAGGGCCCCGCCGCTCCACGGGTCGGCCACCCGGTCCCCTCGCGCGGCGAAGGACGCCCCCCCTCCGCGCTCCAGACAGACGACGCGCACGGGCTGCTGGGCAGAGAGGCGCGCGAACGCCTGCAGCCCCCGGTGCAGGAGCGCCGCGCTCGTGCGGAGCCGCTCCGCCTCGAGCGTCGCGGTGGGGTCGGGGGCCGCGCCGAGAATCACGAGGTGCGTCGGAGCGGACCCAGACACGGTCTCCCCGCCGATCGGCGCCTCGTCGAGCCTCGTGACCCGCGCCCCCGCAGCCGAGAGTCGCGCGCCGAGCTCCGTCGCAAAGGCGGAGCCCTCCGCGGCCTCCGCGAGCACGAGGTGCCAGCTCGTGGGCGAAGCGAGCTCGCTCGACGGAGAGACGCGCGGAGCAGGCTCGAGCCGGGCCACGAAGTGGCGCACCCATCCTGGCAGCCTCGCGAGAAGCTCGCCCTCGCCGGGAAGGGCGGCGCCGTCGCCGGTCTGCCCCGCGAGCCGCGCCGCCACGAGCCCCTGGAAGACCGCGATCACCTCCCCCACCGTCGCGCGGGCGAAGCGCGCGGGGTTCTCGAGCTGCCCCCGCAGGCCGAGGCGCCGCGCGGCGGCGGCCATGAGCTGCGCCCCCTTGATCGAGTCCAGGTTGAGATCGTCGAGCAGGCGCGCACTCGGGTCGATCGATGCCAGTGGGAAGCCGGTGTGCGTCTCGATGAGCTCGAGGATGATCTGCTGCGCGTTCTCCGGCTCGACGGGGGGCTCCGACCCGACGGCCTGCGCCGCCGAAAGCACCGGGCTCTCCGACGGAGAGTCGATGCTCGCGGTCGCAGGGGCGCCCACCTCGCCCTCGACGATCGAAGCAGGCTTTCCCGCCGCCGGCAGCTCCGTCGCGCCGTGCCGCAGATCGGCCCGGATCACCTCGGAGAGGAATTCCCCTCGGCGGGCGAGGTATGCCGCGAGTTCGTCGCGCGCGAGGCCCGGCAGCGCGAGCTCGGGCGCGACCTCGGGCACCGGCCGCGAACGGGCAGCGATCGTCCCGAGCACCGCCTCGGAGAAGGGGCGCTCGCAGGGGTTGTCGAGAAACACGCGCTCGGCGGGCGCGACGTAAGGGCGTAGGAGGCGCCCCGCGAAGAGCTCCGTCGCGCGAACGCGCCCCCCGCGGCAGAAGAGCGCCGCCAGCGCCCGGTGAAGGTCTCCGTCGCGTCCGGCCTTCGACTCGACGGGGTAGCAGAGCACGGGCCCACCGCAGTCCGCCACGAGACCGGTCAGCACCCGTCCGGGCCCCACCTCGAGCAGCAGGTCGCTCCGCGCGGCGAGAGCCCCGAGGAGCGCCGGGAAGTCCACCCGGGCCGTGACCTCGTGCGCGAGGTAGTCCCTCAGCGAGGTGCCCGGAGCGAGCTCCGTCCCCGAGGCGGCGGAGAGGAGGGCGCAGCACGGCGTCCCCGTCGCGAGAAGCTCCAGCCGGCGCAGCTCCTCGGCCGCGGGAGCCATGAGCGGGGAGTGAAAGGCCTGCGAGACGCGCAGGCGCACCGCGGCGATCCCCCGCCCCCGGGCCGCGACGAGCACCTGCTCCACGCCGCGCTCGCGCCCCGAAATCACCGTCTGGGCCGGCGCGTTCAGGTTGGCGATCACCACCTGGTCTGCGCGGCCCGCGAGCAGCTCCTCGGCCTGCGCCGCTCCGCAGGCCAAGCTGGCCATGGCCCCCGCCTCGCCCGAGGCGCGCGCCATCGCGGCCCCCCGCTCGGCGGCGAGCCGCAAGAGCGCAGGGAGGTCGAGCCAGCCCGCGGCGTGCGCGGCGCTCAGCTCGCCGAGGCTGTGCCCCCCGACTGCCGAGGGCTCGACGCCCATCCTGCGGAGGAGCTCGAGCCAGAGCGCCGAGGCCAGGCAGATCGCTGGCTGCGCGACCTCGGTCTGCGCGAGCCCGAGGCTCCACGCCGCCACCTCGGCCTCGTCCCGCGCGCGGTCGAGCGGCCTCTCGACGAACGCGCGGAGCGGCGAGGGGCAGACGCCGCGCACGGCCTCCTCCGCCTGCTCGAAGAGCGCCGCGGCCCAGTCGAAGCGGCGCACGAGAGCGCGCGCCATGTTGAGCTGCTGCGAGCCCTGGCCGGGGAAAAGCAGGCCCACGCGCACAGAGCCGGAGCGCTCGCCGAAGAACGCGCCCGCGCGCGACGAGGGGGCGAGGGAGGACCTCCCCGCGAGGTGCCCCGCGAGGGCTTCGAGCTGCACGCCGAGCTCGTCCGGCTCGCCGGCCACGAGGGCCGCGCGCACGGGCAAGCCGTCGTCGAGACGCTCCGCCAGGTGCGCCGCGAGGTCCGCGAGGTCCCCCTGCGCCAGATGCCGCGCCTCGAGGAGCAGGCCCGCGACGCGACGCGCGAGGCTCTCCCGATCGGGCGCGGCGAGCAGGAAGAGCTCGCTCTCCTGTCCCGAGGCGAGCAGCCCCGCGTCGGAGAGCGCCGAGCCGTGCCGCGACGAGGGGGCCGAGCCCGACTCGAGCGTGACGTGGCAGTTGATACCGCCGAAGCCCATCGCCGAGACGCCCGCGCGCATCCGGCTCCCCGGCGCGTGCACCACCCCGTCGCGCACCGGGTAGAGCGGCAGGGCGGGCCCGTCGAAGATGGCGTGCGGCTCGAGGCACCCCGCCG
This sequence comes from Deltaproteobacteria bacterium, assembly GCA_020848905.1. Lineage (NCBI taxonomy): Bacteria > Pseudomonadati > Myxococcota > Myxococcia > Deltaproteobacteria bacterium. The sequence goes on along the minus strand of JADLHG010000061.1, from coordinate 5,574 downwards.
TGGGGGGCACCACGCGACGGTGCACGGCCAGCACGGTCTTGATCAGCCCACCGATCCCTGCCGCGGCCTTGGTATGCCCGACCAGCGACTTGAAGGAGGTCACCCCCACCGAGCGCGGCGGCGGCGGCGCGTCCTCCATGGCCAGCGCCATGGCCTTGAGCTCGATGGGGTCGCCCACCGGCGTGCCGGTGCCGTGCCCTTCGATGAAGGCGAGCTCGCCCGGCGCGTAGCCCGCCCGCGCATAGGCCCGGCGCAGAGCCAGCGCCTGTCCGCGCGCATCGGGAGCGGTGATCGCCCCGCGCCCGTCGGAGGAGATCCCCCAGCCGCGGAGCACGGCGTAGACCGCGTCCCCCGCGGCCTCGGCGTCGGCGAGGCGCTTGAGCACCACGAAGCCGCACCCCTCCCCGGGGATGAAGCCGCTCGCGCGCCGGTCGTAGACCGACATCTCGCCCGGAGAGAGCGCGGCGGTCTTGGCGAAGCCCACCAGCTCGAAGGCATCCAGGCTGATGTCCACGCCGCCGGCCAGCGCCAGATCCAGGCGACCGTCGCAGAGCGCCTCGGCCGCGCCCGCCACGGCGAGGAGGCTCGACGCGCACGCCCCGTCCACCGTGAAGCCGCCCCCCTTCAGGTCCAGGCGATTGCAGATGCGGCCCGCGATGGTGTTGGAGAGCGAGCCGGCCAGCGTGTCCTCGGTGATGGGCTGCAGCAGCGAGAGGTAGAGCTCCCCCGTGGCGCGCACCAGGTCGTCCGTCACCGCCTCGGAGAGCCCGCGCGAGACGGCGGCCTGGCGCAGGGCGCGCCGAACGTACGGCCAGCGCAGCCTGAGCCCGTGCGCCCGGTTGAACTCGCCCGTGAGCGTGTTCCCGACGAGTACGCCGGCGCGCTCGTGCCCCGCGAGGGCGGCCGGGTCGTAGCCCGCGTCGGCCAGCGCCGCGAACGCCACCTCCAGGGCCAGCCAGTGCACCGTGTCGGTGCTGGCCATCGTGCGCTGCGGAACGCGCCGACGCTGCCAGTCGAAGACGAAGCCGTCGATGAAGGCCCCGCGCGCGCCGTAGGTCCTGTCGGGGGCGTCGGGGTCGGCGTGATAGTAGTCCTCGAGCGAGAGGCGACCGGGGAGGAAGCGGCGAAACTGCCGACGACGCGCGAGCACGTTCTCCCAGAGCTCGCCGGGGGTGCGCGCGCCGGGGAAATGGCACCCGAGGCCGATGACGGCGATCGCGGGCGACGGTGGGGGCGAGGACATGGGCCGATCCTTTAGCGCGAACGGAAGCTGCTGAGAACCGCGTCGGCGGCGAGCGTGCCGGAAATAACCACCCCCTCCACGCCCGGCCCCGGGAAGACCCCGGCGCCGGCCAGAAAGAGCCCCTTGACCGGGCTGCGGTACGACGGACGGAAGCCGCCGAGGGCCGGCCCGTAGATACCGCCGTGCTCCGAACCGCCGTAGCGGGCGAAGGTGGCCGGCGTACCGACCTGCCGGAAGAGGAGCCGCGCACGCACCCCCGGCTCGAGCTCCTCGAGGCGCGCCACGAGCTCGTCGGCCAGCGCCTCCTTGCGCGCCGCGTAGTCCGGACCCTGCACGAGCCAGGGCGGGGCCTCCGTCGCGGGGATCATGGTGAAGAGGGTGACCGCCGAGCAGCCGGCGGGGGCGAGCGACGGATCGACGGCCGACAGGTTGCTGACGTGCAGCTCTCGCCCGTCGGCGAACGGGGCGAAGACGAGCGGCGGGAGGGCGGGCACGCCTCGCAGCCCCAGATAGACGGTGAGCGCCGAGGTGGAGGGGCGCGCCGTCTCGAACCGCGCCAGAAACTCCTCCGGCACGCAGGCCGGTGGGAGGAGCCGGCGATAGAGCTGAAAGACATCTATCGCGGCGACGACGGCGTGCGCGTAGTGGCGCTCGCCCCCGACGAGCTCGACTCCGACGGCGCGACCTCCGTGCACCAGGACGGCGCTGGCGGCCGCACGGGTCGTGACAGCCCCGCCGTGCGCCGCGACCACCTCCACGAGCGTCGCGACCAGGCGACCGAGCCCGCCGGCCGGATAGAACCCGCCGTGCAGGTAGTAGCCGAAGAGAAAGGCCATGGTGGCGGTCGAGAGCACGCGCCCGTCGTCGCTGAGGTAGGCCTCGAGCACCGAGAGAAGGCGCCGCAGCCGCGGCTCGCGCACGTGGCGAGCCACGAACTCGCGATAGGGGAGGTCGAGCGCGCGGAAGGCGACGGGGTGGCGAAAGGGAAACGACAGGCTCTCCACCGCGCTCCTCGGCGGCGACGGAACGCCGCCGGAGGTGTCGCTGTCGCCGTAGAGGTCCTCGTAGACCGCGCGCATCTCGCCGAAGAAGCGCGCGAGCCCATCCCGTTCGGCCGGGAAGCGGCGCGCGAGCTCCTCGCGAAACGCGCTGTAGTCCGGCGGGACGACCAGCCGCTCGCCTCCCACGCGGTACTCGTGCGTGAGGCGGTGCCAGCTCAGCGCCCCCTCGCGACCCAGCCGGCGCAGGAGGTTCGTCACGGGACCGCGGGCCGAGACGCCGCTCACGTCGTGCGCGCCGGTGCTGAAGACGAAGCGGCGGGACGCTCCGTCCACCTCGGCCTCGCGCGCCCACGAGGTGGCAAAGCCCCCCGGCTCCGCCGCCCGCTCCGCCACGAGGACCTTGAGCCCCGCCCGCGCGAGCAGAGCCGCCGCCGCGAGGCCTCCAAGACCCGCGCCGAGCACCACCACGTCGTGCTCGGTGCTCCCGCTCGGTCGCCGCCGCGGGAAGGGCGGCAGGACCCAGCCGTAGCGCTCGCGCTCGGTGATCTCCTGCAAGAAGCCGTAGGCCCCCGCGGAGGCTCCCTGCGTCATGGCGTGCTGCGAGCCGTCGGCACGATCTCGCGGTAGATCGCCACGAGCAGGGCCTTGACGCGCTCCACCTCCGCGGCCGGGAGGGCGCCCGCGTGCTGGTAGCGCACGATGCCGCGATGGTCGGTGACGAAGAGGTTCGTGGTCCCCTTCTCGACGCCCAGGCTCTTGCGCAGGTCACCCTTCCAGTCGCCGTAGATCGTCATCTTCCAGCTCTGCGAGTTCTCGCGCAGCTTGCGCTTCCAGACCAGCGTGGCCGGCCAGAAGGCCGACGAGGCGTCGATCACCGCCAGGCGCACCACGTATCGCACGGCCTCCTTGCCCCACGCGGCGTAGTGCCGGTTCAGCTCCTCCTTGGCCGGGCGGGTCAGCTCGGCCACGTCCTTGTGCTCGTAGAAGATGACGCCGATCTTGCCCTTGAGGGTCTCCGCCGTCGCCACCTGCTCGTCGCCGGATACTACCGTGAAGGAAGGAAGTCGCTTCCCGAGCATCCGACACTCTCCCGAGGGGGTGAGGAGGGGATGGAGCAGGAGGAACAGGATCGTCGCCAGCCGGAATCGCATCGTCAAAGCCAAAGGATCATTGGACCACGACGGCCGGCGCGCGCGCAACCGGCGCGAGGTGGTGGGTGTCGTAGGTGGTGGGGGTGGAGGTCAGCGAGGGCGCGGGCTGCAGTAGGCACATGGCGGGGGGTGAGCGAGAGCGCGAGCGGCAGTGGGCACATGCGGAGGGCCGGGGTGGATCGGTGCGGCGGAGAGGGGGGGTTTATTGTGTTGTTGTGTTTGTGTACGCGCAAGGCCATCGCTTGACGTCAGACCGGCGCTTTGCTGGTATTAGCCCTATTCATGTTGGCACGCAAACGCAAATCCTCCTCGGGCGATGACCGGTCTTCGGACGCGCGTGCGCCGGCGGGTTCTGCGAAGCAGCTCCCGTTGCCACTGCGGGAGGCGACGGGCTGGGGCGGGAAGCGGAAGGGTGCGGGGCGGAAGAAACAGCCGGGGAGCGGCCTCCCCCATCGGATGCGGCCGCTGCTCGCGAGCCGTTTTCCGGTGCACGTGACGATGAAGGTCGTGTCAGACCTCCCGAACCTGCGCGCGAAGCCGCAGCTCCGGCTGATCGAGGGTGCATTTCGTGCAGGGCTCGCCCGGCGACTCAACGACCGCCTCGGGCGACACGGGCGGGTCTTCGCCGACCGCTACCACCAGCGCATCTTGAAAACGCCGAGCGAGACGAAGCACGCCCTCAGCTATGTGCTCCAGAACCGACGGAAGCACTGCGCGCCGGTACCGCCCTCGGGAGAGCCCACGGTCGGCGCGCCACGAACCTGGCTCCTGCACACGGGCTGGAAGCTGCGAGGGAGGCTGCGTACCGACGAAGTTCCAGGACGCTGAGCTCCGCGAGGACGGCGGGCGAGCTTGCGACCGCCTCCGGCGAAGTGGGGCTGCCTCAAGGCGCATGACCGATCGGCGTGGCTCACACCCCCGTGACGCGAGCAACCTGATGTGCGCAGCGGCGCGCGTCTGGCTCGCCGTGGTGCCAGCGCTCGCCGCTCCCTCGTCTCGCTAAGCTCTCGCAATCTCGACCGCAGTCCTCCGGGGCCGCCGGCACGGAGCCTGCATCGAGGAGCCCCGGGCCTTGGCCATCGCCCCGGGGAGACCTCCATGCTTTCGATCCGTCGGGCCTCGATTCTCACCGCACTGCTCGCCCTCGCCGCGCAGAGCGCGTGGGCCCGTAACGTGACCCTCGAGCACCAGGGCTTCGCCGTGACGCTCCCCGCGGCCAAGGCGCAGCGCCTGGCCCGGGACCACGCAGCCCTCGCCGCGGCGCAGGTGCCGCACTACCTGAACCTCTTCCGCTGGACCACGGGCGAGCTCCGGGGGCAGATGGGCGCGACCATCGTGGCGGTCGTGAACGACGCCGCGACGCTCACGCGCTGGCACGAGGCCGCGGGCTGCCGGACGATCGGCTACCAGGACTACGGCACCCCGGCCCATCAGGAGCACACCGGCTGGGGTCGCATCGGTCGTCGCAGCTGGCCCTTCAACTTCATCCAGCACAAGGGGGAGCTCCCCTACGCCACCGCCTGGGAGCCGCACGGGGCGACCTGGGTCGACGTGGGCTTCGAGGCCAGCGCCGAGGAGCAAGCGGCGGCTACGGCCTTCAACGCCGCGCGCGCGCTAGGGCTCGTCGTGGACCGGCAGGGCAACCCGATCCGCCCGAGGGTGAGCTACTCCACGACGAAGGGCATCTTCAAGGTGGAGGGGTGCGCAAGCGCCTCCTCCTCGATGCTGGAGCCGGCCTGGCAGGCGGCCTTCGCGCGCAGCCTGCCCCGGATTCAGGCCTACGCGGCGGAACACCCGGACGTGGCCGAGCTGCAGGGGGTGAACGCGGGCACGCTCGCCACGCTGCGCGCCTTCGCCGCCCGCACCGGCGCGCGCCAGTGGCCGCACCCGAAGTACTTCGTGACCAAGAACTACGGCGCCGACGCCCTGAGCCTGATCACCGTGGTGAACGCGGCGATCTCCGACCCGCTCGCGCTGGCCTGGGACCTCCGCCCCACGAACGGGAAGAAGGGCATCGACGGCTGGCTGACGATCGGCGCGGGGGCCCGCACCATCCCCGATCTGCCCGCCGGCAAGAAGGGCTCGAGCTTCGAGAACCGCCGGGTGGGCTCGGTCGAGCTCCCCTCGCTCTTCGGCGCCATCGAGGCGCAGCTCGCGAGCGCCGCAGAATAGACCCTTC